>JAKLPW010000181.1 GCA_022013675.1 Anaerolineae bacterium
ACGATCCCACGTTCGCAATTATCACGTCGCCTGAGTATACAATGATAACGAAAGTCAAGAGCGCACAGAAAGCTTGGGCCACAGAATTGCGCAAGTTATGGGTCAGAATGTAGACCAGCAGGGAAAAGCCTATGATGAGGCTTGCGGATGAGAGTATGAGGTTGCAAACAACTAACACTGACGTGATCGTAGTCTCGTCCATTATCCTGATCTATCTCTCACAAACCCAATCCAGGGAAAGCCTTAGGTGCCCAGAGAGCAAAGTAGTACACAACGGTTACGGTGAATAGTAAACTATCTATGCGATCCAGCGCGCCACCATGCCCAGGTATGAGATTGCTCGAATCCTTGACCCCCACCTGACGCTTGATCAGCGACTCGGACAGGTCCCCGAAAGTAGCCGCCAGCGAAATCAGCAGTCCCAGTGGAATTCCCAGATACAGTGGAATGTGAAGTACCAGACCCAGCAAGGCAGCACCAAGAGTGCCAACGACAAGACCAGCCATGGCTCCCTCCGTCGTCTTGTGAGGACTGATGCGCTGGAAGAAAGAATGCTTTCCAATCCAGGAACCAACGAAAAAGGCCGCACTGTCGCACAACCAGGTGGTCAAGAATGCGAACCCTATCCAATACATCCCGTCCGGCAATGCCCGTAGCATAACGAAATGCCGGGCTAATCCTCCTATGTAAAGTGGCCCAGCAATGGTCAAGGCCCAGCTCTCCAGAGAGCCAGGGATGTTCCCCTTCAGAAGCTCCCAAACGAGTGTGAGCATAGAAACAGCAGCCAAGGCGAAAGAAGCTACAGGTTCATGAGGACACAGACCGCTAGCCATCAACAACATGGTCAGGCTCATTCCTAGTAAACTGGAAGGGCGATACTCCTTCCGCCTGACAATAGTAAGGAATTCATAGGTAGCCAGAAGAGCCGCGACAATAACCAAGGCAAAGAACCACAACCCACCGAAGTACACGGCTGCCGCAACGATGGGAATCAACACGATGGCGCTTAAGACACGATGGATCAGCACGTTCCCCCCTGACAAAACAAGAACTCAACGCCAGAATCCTACCGCAGGTGAGATTGACCCCGCCCGAGATTCAGGGGTATCCCTCGGGCCCAAGGGTGAGCAACCATGGGAATCACCGACAGAATTGTGTAAGGAACAGTAGCGAGGAAGAGAAAATGGCAGCCTCCCCATTGACAGCGTCAGCCCTTCGATGGCAAGCGTCCGAACCTTCTTTGTCGCTTGGCATACGCGGCTAGAGCACTGCGCAATTCCTCTTCGTCGAAATCGGGCCAGTAGGTAGAAGTAGAGTAGTACTCAGCGTAAGCTGCCTGCCATATGAGGAAGTTGCTTAACCGCATTTCCCCCGCTGTGCGAATGACCAGGTCGGGGTCTGGCAGTCCGGCAGATTGTAGATAGCTGCCAAACAAAGTCTCATCCACTTGCTCAGGAGGAATGCCATTGCGCATGATCTGCCGCACAGCCGACACAATCTCGGCCCGGCCGCCGTAGTTCAGGGCCACGTTAATAATCAGGCGTTTGTTGTCACTGGTGAGCTCAGTGGCCCATCGGATTTTCCGCTGTAAGCCTTCATCGAGATGGGAAAGATCACCTATATGTCGGACACAAACCCCGTTGCGATGCAGCTCCTCCGTTTCGTTATCGATCACATGGTTGACGAGCAACATCAGGCCGCGCACTTCACTTTGAGGGCGTTCCCAGTTCTCTGTGGAGAAGGCGAAGACTGTCAGAACTTCGATGCTCAACTCCACACAAGCCTTGACGATGCGACGTATGTTCTCAGCCCCTGCGCGGTGCCCAGCCAATCTGGGAAGACCCCTCTTCTGAGCCCATCGCCCATTTCCATCCATGATAATGCCAATGTGTCTGGGTACCTTGTCCAGCTCGACCGAGGAACTCCCATTCTTTCTAGCTCTACCCATGATCTCTCAACGCCCTAGATCTCCATGATCTCTTCTTCTTTCAGCTTACCGATCTCGTCCATCTGCTCGACGTACTTGTCGGTCAGTTCCTGTACCTTGTCCTTACCTACGTAGAACTGATCCTCCGATATCATCTTCTCATTCATGATTTCCTGGAGGTCTTTGAGCGAATCCCGCCGACAGGCGCGCACCGCAACCCGTCCATCCTCAACCCGGCGCTTGACGACTTTTGCCAGGTCCAGACGCCTTTCTTCAGTAAGCCTAGGGATAGCCAATCGAATGATCTTCCCATCATTGTTCGGCGTCAGTCCCAGATCAGACTTGAGAACTGCACGTTCAATCGCCGGAAGAGAACCCGGTTCCCAAGGCCGAATAGTCAGCAGTCGAGGCTCCGGGGCTGAGATAGCAGCAACCTGCTGCAAAGGCACCAGCGCACCGTAGTACTCGACCCGTAGTCGGTCCAACAAAGCAGGAGAAGCCCTACCGGTACGAATCGTAACCAGATGACTACGAAGAGCCTCAACGGCCTTTTCCATTCGCTTATTCGTTTCACTAAGGATATCGTCAAGCACTGGAATCACCTCCATCAGATACAACATCAGTGGCTGATAACTGTGCCGATGTTCTCACCCATCAGAACCCGTTCGATACTGTTTGGTTGCTCTAACTTGAAAACGATGATCGGAAGTTCATTATCCATGCAAAGCGAGAAAGCAGTACTGTCCATCACTTTCACGCCCAGATTGAGCGCGTCTATGTAATCCATGCGCTCGAAGCGCTTGGCATTGGCGTTGAGCTGAGGATCATCATCATACACACCATCCACATTCGTGGCCTTCAGTAGCACTTCCGCATCAATCTCCATGGCCCGAAGAGCTGAAGCCGTATCTGCCGTGAAATACGGGTTACCCGTTCCGGCTCCAAAGATGACAACTCTCCCCTTCTCCAGGTGCCGAACGGCACGACGGCGAATGTAGGGCTCAGCCACCGTCCGCATCTCAATAGCAGTCTGCACGCGGGTTGTCACTCCGGCCCGTTCCAGTGCATCCTGGAGAGCCATTGAGTTTATTACTGTCGCCAACATGCCCATATAGTCCGCGGTAGCACGTTCCATGCCGCGGGAAATCCCATCAATACCCCTCCAGATGTTACCAGCACCGATGACAATCGCGATCTCGACTTCACGCTCTCTGACCCTCTTGATCTGCTCAGCAACTCCTTCCACAACAACGGGATCAATGCCGAATCCTGTGGGGGCAGCTAACGCCTGCCCCCCCAGCTTCAGCAAGATGCGCTTGTATCGTATCGCCTGCAACATAAACCTCCCCCACCGAAGGGATTCCCCATGGGAATATCGACGATCGTCAGCTCCCTACCTCAAACCGTACGAACCGTCGGATGATGATGTTCTCGCCTAATTTGGCGATGCTCTCCTGAATCAGCTCTGCTACACTCTTGTCACCATCCTTGATGAACGGCTGCTCAAGCAAACAGAAGTCCTCATAGTACTTTCGGAGTTTCCCCTCTATGATTCTGTCAATGATGTGGTCTGGCTTGCCCGCGTTCTCCGACTGCGCGCGATATGTCTTCTTCTGCTCTTTCAGCACCTCAGCAGGGACACTCTCAACGCTGAGATATAGAGGACGCGCGGCCACAACCTGCATGGCCAGATCATGTGCCAGAGCCTGGAAGTAGTCCGTTCTGGCAACAAAGTCCGTTTCGCAGTTCAGCTCCACCAGGGCAGCCACGCGGCTTCCCGCGTGTACGTAGGACCCCACAAGCCCTTCTTTAACCTCCCTGTCAGCCTTCTTCGCTGCCTTCGCCAGGCCTTTCTTTTTCAGACTCTCGCTAGCTTCTGCAAAGTCTCCGTCCGCAGCTTCAAGAGCCTTCCTGCAATTGAGTACCCCCGCTCCCGTTAGCTTCCGGAGTTCCTTGATCATGTCGGTAGTGATATTCATAATTATAGTCGCTTCCTCGTCAACACTAATTTCTGTTTCTTATCCACTGCCCAGGCATAGAGACGGCTGCCGGATCTATCGCCCACACGCAACAGTAGCGCCGGCAGCCCACCTTTGCTATTCCACTTCCGTGATCTCACCCTCCGCTTCGTCGTCCACTTCGTCAACAACGATAGGGGAGATAGGCTCGGCCTCCAGAACAAAAGGTTCTGGAACCTCAAGGAGAAGCTCCGCAATCTCAACAATCGGCTCTTCGGTAACCAGTAGCTCCTCTTCGACGAGGGGTTCCTGTTCCACTTCCGAGACAAGCTCTACCACATACTCTTCTCCCTGCTCCTCCGAAGAAGCCTCCATGATCACACCGCGCATCTGCTGCCCCTCGATCACCGCATCAGCAATCTTGCTGGTAATCAGTTTGATAGCACGGATGGCATCATCATTAGCAGGGATGATGTAGTCGATAGGATCCGGATCGCAATTGGAGTCCACCATCGCAACAATGGGAATGCCCAACGCAGTGCCTTCCCTGACAGCAATAGCCTCGCGGCGAATATCCACGATGAAGATGGCTTCCGGCAAGCGCAGTAGATTCCTGATGCCGCCCAGACGTAGCAGGAGCTTTGTCAGTGTGCGTTCCTTCTCCAGCGCCTCCTTCTTTGGCATTCTCTCCCACTCACCACGCTCCTTCTGAGCTTCGAGGTCCAAAAGAAAGTCTATGCGCTGGCGAATAGTACGAAAATTGGTTAGTGTGCCTCCCAACCATCTCCGGTTCACGTACGGCATGCCGCAACGCTCTGCTTCTTGGATCAGGTTTTCTTGGGCTTGTTTCTTGGTCCCCACAAAAACAACCGAGCCACCCTCGGCAGACACGTCCCGGATGAAGTTATATGCCTGCTCCAGCCGGACCATGGTCTGCTGCAAATCGATGATGTGAATACCATTGCGCTCTGTAAAAATGAACGAGCGCATCTTGGGATTCCAACGACGGCACCGATGACCGAAGTGTACCCCTGCCTCCAAAAGCTGCTTCATTGTAACAATAGCCACTCCTACCTCCTTCGTTTTTTGCATCCGTTCCCGTCATCCCAATCGGGGACCGCTGCATGCGTTATCATCATGGATCAGCCAGACACAGTCCGATCCGAGATGAACAGAGCACATACAGACGGCACGTCCCGGTCAGTTGGGGAACGTGCTTGATACTTACCAGCTTCGGAGTATACTACAGAGTTACATTGTCGGCAAATGAGTTGAACCCCAAGCCATTGAGAGGAAACTCCGGAAGTCTTCAGCGAGACGGCAATTGTTTATGATATGATGCGGAACCCTGTAGAATCCGGCACGCATCCTTCACCCGATAGACTCCCGGATTTCTACACACCCCTCCAACATCCTCTTGAGCGACTCACCCATTTGTGCTATACTGGTCACTATAGAATAGAAATCAGAGGAGGTCCAACATTCCATGGTCAGCGAGAACATGCTTGAGATATTAGCTTGTCCAGCCTGCCACTCGAAACTAGCCCTGGTGGGAGATAGTTGGCTGATATGCCAGAACGATGCGTGCCGGCGTAAGTACCCTATCGAGGATGGCATCCCTGTTCTTCTCGTAGAGGAAGGGGATAAGTACGTGGAAGTACCAGTAGAAGAGCTAGGGAAATAGACATGCGCAGCACGCGGCGCACGGCACGGCAGGCAATAGCCGGGTTAATGATCTCTGTCGTCTTGCTGCTGGGCCTCACTTTATCTACAGCAGCCGATACAGCAATACAGGTGATCTCAAATGAACACGAGGCCCAGTTCGCGGATCACCTGACGTTCAGGATCGTGGTCGAAAATGATGCGCCTATCGTCGAAACCACCTTGCGATACCAGCGGGAGAGCAACGTTCTGACCACAAAAGTGGAAGTCCCCATCACAGCAGGAAAGCACGTGAAGGCGGAATACGTTAGGCCCCTGAAGAGAGGCGAAATCCCCCCAGGTACTAGGCTCACCTACTCCTGGACGATAGCTGACGAGAGCGGCAAGGAATACTCCACGGAGCCGATAACCTTCGTCTATGAGGATGATCGTTTCGATTGGCAGATCCTTAGTGCAGACGGAATCACCCTCTATTGGTACGAGGACGAATCGAACGCCCGCACATTGCTAACCGCTGGGACAGAAGCCCAGCATCGCCTACAAGATGAGGTAGGCATCACCCTGGAAAAGTCAATCAAGATATTCACATATCAGACCAGCAGCGACATGCAACCGGCTGTGGCCGCTCGCAGTGAGGGCTACGACGCCCGTGTGGTGACGTTGGGCATGGTGATCTCGGATGATACGATGCTGTTGCTCGGTAGTCATCGCGATGCCGAGTTGACCATCGCACATGAACTGAGCCATCTGGTCGTGGGCCTGGCCACGAAGAACCCCTATGCTGACCTCCCTCGCTGGCTCGATGAGGGGCTGGCAATGTATGCAGAAGGAGAACTGCCCGCCGGGAATCAGAGTGCCTTGGAGCGCGCAATTCGAGAGGACAGACTGATTTCGGTACGCTCCCTATCGGGATACACTGGCGATCCGGAACTTGTGGATCTCTACTACGGTGAGGTCTACAGCCTGGCGGACTATCTGATCGACACCTATGGCAAAGAGAAGATGACAGGGCTATTGGCCGTGTTCCGAGAGGGAACTCGCCCGGAGGATGCCCTGAGGCGAATCTATGGCTTTGGACTGGACGAGTTGGACAGCCATTGGCGAGCCAGCCTGGGCCTTGGGCCACGAGGGGAACCACACCCTACCCCAGATTTGAGTGCATCTCCCGAACCCAGCCCAACCACCTGTTGCCTCGTTCCGCTGCTATCGATGATAGCCATCATGGGAGTATTTCATGTGAGCCGTCAGCTATGATTCCAGATTCACGATGTTGTATCCTGCTGTGTGTTGTGTTGGTGCAGTCGACGTCAATCGGTCTGGGGACAGGTTCCTTTTGCGCAGGGATCGTTCGGGCAGAATGTCCGACACATGCGCCCACAACCCAGATGAAAAGACTGACCAACCAGCGAATTGCCGGGGGATAGATGCCCGAACTGCCTGAAGTTGAGACGATAGCCCAGGATTTGCAGACCCTGATTCTAGACAAAGAGATCGCCTCGGTGAGCGTGAAATGGGAACGAATTATCTTCTGCCCTACTCCCGACGAATTCCGGAGGCTTCTTGTGGGCAGACGAATCGTTAGCATCAGTCGCCGGGGCAAGTACCTGATGGCACAGCTATCTGATGGCAACTACCTGCTAGTTCACCTTCGCATGACGGGTCAACTTCTAACATCGCCTCCAGCCGAGAAAGACAGAAAACACGTTCACGTCATCTTCGAATTCGCTGACGGCACGTCATTGTACTATGCAGATCTACGCAAGTTTGGACGGTTCTACCTGGTATCGGATACTCAACCGCTGCTGGGAGGTCTTGGGCCAGAACCTCTCTCGCCGAGCTTTTCTGCAGACGAGCTACATAAGCGACTATCAAAACGCAAGCAGAGGATCAAGCCCCTGCTCCTCGACCAGCACTTCATCGCTGGCCTTGGCAATATCTACGTAGACGAGTCCCTTCACAGAGCCAAGATCCATCCTTTGCGCAGAGCGAGCGAGTTGAGCCGCGAAGAAACTGTCTGTCTCTACGACTCCATCGTTGCCATACTCAGTGCTGCTATCGCCAGCCGAGGGACAACCCTGAGCGACTACCGTGATGCCAAGGGAAACCTGGGATCACATCAGAACGATCTGCAGGTATTCCGCAAGGCCGGCCAACCCTGTCCAAGATGCGGTCATCCGATTGAGCGACTGGTGGTAGCGCAACGAGGGACATATATCTGCCCCGCTTGTCAGCCGCTACAGGCTCAGGATACTGCCAACTGCGATAGTCATTCTCTGCTGGTGTCGATATGACTCTTAGCGAGGTGCCGAAGTGAGCAGGGACCATTTCGTTTTAACCATAAACCCGGGATCTACCTCCACCAAGATAGCGCTCTATCGAGGCGATGAGTCCCTTTTCAGCGAGACTCTCCATCACAAGAACGAGGACCTCGCCGATTTCCGTCGCATTGCTGACCAGCACGAGATGCGACGCGACTGCATCCTGGAGTGTCTGAATCGACACAAGGTTGACCTCCATTCTCTAGACGCTGTTGTCGGGCGTGGAGGTCTCCTGCGCAGCATCCCCAGCGGATCATATCACGTGAATGAGCACATGTTGGCGGAGTTGAGGGCCCCGAAGGAACGAGAACACGCATCCAACCTAGGTGCGCTCATCGCCAGCGAGATCGCTGAGAGCGCCGGAGTTCCGGCGTTTATCGTTGACCCAGTCTGCGTGGATGAATTTGATGAGATCGCCAGGATCTCCGGACTGCCTGAAATCGAACGAAAGAGCCTCTCCCATGCACTGAATCTCAAGGCGTTGGCCCGACGCGCTGCGGCAGACATGGGCAAGCGCTACGAAGAGATCAACCTGGTGGTCGTTCATATGGGAGGAGGAATCTCCATCAGTCCTCACCGGCGTGGCCGCATGGTGGACGTCAACCAGGCGCTTGATGGCACAGGACCCTTCTCGCCGGAGCGAGCCGGAGGGCTGCCTGTGGGAGATATGGTCCGGATGTGTTACTCCGGTGATTACACATCCGAAGAAGTTATGCGCAAGGTCGTTGGGCACGGGGGCCTCGTGGCCCATCTAGGCACCAACGACGCTCGAGAGGTCGAAAGGCGCATCGCTGATGGGGATGAGCACGCCGAACTCATCTATCAGGCCATGGCCTATCAGATTGCGAAAGAAATCGGCGCGATGGCTACTGTGCTGAAAGGTGACGTAGACGCCATCGTGCTAACGGGAGGCCTAGCAGCATCCCATATGCTCACCGGTTGGCTTCGAGAGCGCATTGAGTGGATATCACCAGTGATGATCTACCCGGGTCAGGATGAGATGCTAGCGATGGCCGAGGGAGCCTTGCGCGTTCTGAGAGGGGAGGAAAACCCGAAGAATTACTAAGACAGAATGTCGGGAACCAAGTATCAAGAAGGAGAGTCCGGATATGAATGACCTGCTTCTGAAGATGCTGGACGAACTGGCTGAAGAAACCGACGATAGCACGAATCAGGTACGCCTTCTTGGCCTGCAAGCTGAATGTCGCATCGCAGATGAACTCGGTCTTTCGCGCCGACAGGTAGAGATCGCGGCTGTAAGCCATCACATAATCCCCACGCGATATCTTCGCAGCCTGGGCACAGTAGGATGGGATGGCCAGAAGAAGCTACTCGAAGCTACCGTGGTCATCATCGGCGCGGGAGGGCTTGGTGGATGGATCATCGAGGGACTGGCCCGCATGGGTGTGGGGCACCTGGTCGTAGTCGATGGCGATGTCTTCGAGGAGAACAACCTTAATCGCCAAGTCTTGTGCACTGAAGGATCGCTAGGTGAAGCCAAGACCGAATGCGCCCTCAGCCGTGTCGCTGAGATCAATAGTGCCGTCGAGATGGAGGTCCACCGGACCTGGGCCAACCGAGAGAATCTCCCCAAACTCCTCGATAGTGCGACCGTAGTAGTGGACGCCCTGGACACTCTGCCGGCGAGGCTACTCCTGCAAGACGTCTCGCAGAGCCTGGGCATCCCTCTAATCCATGGAGCCATAGGAGGATACGTCGGCCAGGTGATGACGATCTTCCCCGAAGACAGCGGGCTATACGCGCTATACGGGCGAGGCCCCGTCCCCGAGCGCGGCATAGAGACACAATGGGGCAACCCAGCAGCAACACCCATGATGGTCGCCGCCTGGCAGATTCAAGAGACAGTGAAGGTGATAACCGGCAAGGAGACTCTCCTGCGTAACCGCTTGCTCTTCATGGACGCCCAATCAGGAGAATGTCAGTTGCTACATCTAGCGTGAGAAGACCAGCCAGGAAGACAAGGCGAACAGATGTCACGCAAGGGATGAAAACCGTTATTTGAGTCTCTACATCCGGTACCTGCGTCAGAAGCTGGAGGATGATCCCAGCAACCCTCGCTATATCCTCACTCGATGGGGAAGGGGATACCTTTTCAACCCCTCTAAGCAAGAAAGCGAAGAGTAGTTGCACTTGTGATCTCTTCCCTCGTAGCGCCCCGGGCAATGACACTCAGCATTTGCGCTTGAGAAGGATAATGGTATACTGGACGCACTTGGTAGTAACTGGCACGCACTTCTGCCGACTATATCAAGGGAACACTGAGGGCATAGATGTTCCTAATGCTTGTACGAAAATAAAAGCGGAGGATTAGGTTAGATGAAAGACAATTCTGTCTGTCCCGAAAAGATCGGAAAAAGGTATAGGATCGCTTCAGTGATGCTCTTGCTGGCGGTGATATCTGTATTGGTGCTAGGTCGCTCGGCCTGTGATGGAGAGGCAACCTACACGCCTCCCCCCCCAACCACAGTGGGGAAGGATGAGACTGCCACGGCTGATACCCCCTCGGCAGCCAGCGTCGACACGCCTACTCAAGCCCCTGTCGATACACCTGCCCAACCTCCTACTCCACTACCACCTCCCACCGCTAGGCCGGAGGGATACCCGGCGCCTCCCACACCGGAAGTCTCCACTCCCATAGCATACCCTGAAGCAACTAGCAGCAGCTAGCTGTAGACTTGCTTCGAAGGGATCTCTGCACTGACAAAGAGAGGGCGGCCAATTGGCCGCCCTCCAGTGAGAGGTCAGTCGAGCACAAGAGGTTCAACATGGTAACACTCGTCTTCGTAGCATAGTCGCCCTACCGAACAGCGTGCGTCGTGATTGAAGAAGAGTGTCGCCTGATGATCCCTTACCCAGTCTCGCACTCTCCTCCTTGTCTCCAGTGACTCCAGAGGTTCCACGTCGAATGCCGCAATCCAGGCTAGACGCTCCAGATTGATGGTCAGCGGGGCTACTTCCCCCATATAGATAGCATACTGACCTTGGGACTCAATGATCACACTCTGGTGAGCCTGCGTGTGCCCCCTCGTCACAACACATCGAACCTCCGATGTTAGGCGCGTATCACCATCGAGCAATCGAAGTTGCTCCTCCACGGGACTGAAATTCTCGGACAAGTATGTTGCGCGAGTCCGCTCGTTGGGGAACAGGGCCGCCGCCCATTCCATCCGCTGCACCCAATACGTAGCATTGGGAAAGGTCGGCTTAAGAATCCCGTCACACCACTTACTGTTTCCACCACAGTGATCTGAGTGCAAATGGGTATTGATGACGATATCAATATCTTCTGGCTCAAGCCCATGTTTAGCAAGCCCAGCAACAATGCCGCCACCGCGATTCAAAGCAAGCTGCTCGCTCCGCTTTGGGGACAGCTTGTCGCCATAGCCCGTATCAACCAAGATGCGGAGACCTTCAGATACGATCAGCAAGCAGTTGAGGGCCATGGGAACTCGGTTCAAACTATCGGCCTGGATGAACTTCTCCCACAGAACTCGAGGAACCAGTCCAAACACACCGCCGCCATCTGACCAGAACTCTCCATCTCGGATGACGTGGGTTTCCACGCTTCCTACACGCATCGAGCCTCCTCGCTATTCTAGCGCAAGACAGCACAAATCCACCGCCGGGTTACACTCGCCAGGGATCGTCAGATCTCAGTCCTTCGACGCGCTCAGGACAGGTATTATGTGGTAGACTTGGCGCTCCAGGCGGGGATCTGAAGTTGGGTCATTTGAGCAGAGAACTGTCATAGAATTCCCGCTGAGTCGTACTAGCTCGCTGCCAACATCTCCACACTAGCCTGGGCCACCAGTTTTTTCCACCCCTGGCCCACATTTCGCTGAATCGCCTCAATGTCTTCCTCAGTCAGGTGCCTGAAGCGACCCTGCAACCGGAGGTATTCACGCACTGGCACATGCTCCTTGGGCCAGACATTGATACGATACTCCTCGCCACGCTCCACCTCGTAAAGTGGGAAGACCTTGCTCTGAACTGCAAGGCGTGATAACTTGATGGAGCGGGCCGGCTCGCTCTTCCACCCCGGTGGGCAGGGGGACAGGATATGGATGAACTTGGACCCACGAATGGATTGAGCTTTCTTGAACTTGCGAACCAGATCCTCAGGGTACGCCACAGTTGCGGTGGCAGCATAAGGGATACGGTGCGCGGCCATGATGGCCACGATATCCTTCTTGGGCCTATCCTTGGGATGGCGGACCGGCGTGGTCGTGGTCCAGGCCTTCCACGGGGTAGCAGAGCTGCGTTGGATACCCGTGTTCATGTAGGCCTCGTTGTCATAACAGGCGTAGATGAAATCCTCGTTGCGCTCCACGGCGCCGGAGAGGGATTGCAGACCGATGTCGAAGGTCCCACCATCACCAGCCCAGGTCATGACGGTTGTTTCTGTGTCTCCCATCATCTCCAAGCCTGCCTTGACGCCGGACGCCGCGGCTCCCCCGGTCTCAAAGGCAGTGTTCATTAGAGGCGTCCTCAATGAGGAATAGGGAAACGCCCCCGAGATGATGGACCAACAACAGGCCGGAATCACTACGATGGTCTTCTCTCCCAACGCCTTGAGTGCCAGGCGCATGGCTAAAGCACCTCCACACCCAGGGCAAGCCAGATGACCAGACAGCATAAGCTCCCGCTCGGGTATGTCATAGTTCATCGTTTTACCTCCATCCAGGTGATCTCCTCCGTGGGTGTCTCGCGGCTATCCACATAGTCAACGATCTTGTGAATGGAGGCAGGGGTGACATCCCGGCCCCCAAGCCCGATAATGAAACCGAAGACGGGAGGATGAATTGAGTCGTTGTATAGGGCCGACTTGATCTCGGCTGCAAAGATGCCCCCATGCCCAAAGGATATATTGCGATCAATGACGGCTACCTTTCTAGCATTGCACAGAGCCTCTCGGATATCTTCAGCGGGGAAAGGACGAAAAAGACGAACCTTCAGAAGCCCGACTCTCCTCCCCTGCTCTCTCAGTTCATCAATCACGGTCCGTGAGGTGCTAGTAATGGTGCTGGAGGTAACCAACACCAACTCCGCATCATCCATACGATACTTCTCTACCAGACCGTAGCTTCTCCCGAAAGCCTGACCAAACTCCTCGTCTACTCTCCGCGCGACCTCGATGGCGTCCTCCATGGCCCTTTGTATCTTGTAGCGCAATTCCATGTAGTGCTCTGGGGCCACGAGACCGCTGAAGGAATGAGGGTCTTCTACATCGAGCTTGTACTCCGCCTGGCGCGGAGGCAAAAACGCATCCACATCCACTTGCTCGGGGATATCGACGGCTTCCGACGTATGGGAGAGGACAAAAGCATCGAGAACCAGCATAGTGGGCAAAAGCACCTGCTCTGCAATCTTGAAGGCTTGGATTACGGTATCAAGGACTTCCTGGTTGCTTTCGCAGTAAATCTGAAGCCAACCAGTATCTCTCTGTGCCAGGCTATCAGTCTGCTCCGTCCAGACTGACCAGCCTGGTCCCATAGCCCTATTGACATTGGCCAGTACGATGGGTAGCCTGGCGCCAGACGCCCAGTGCAGCACTTCATGCATAAGCGCCAATCCTTGCGACGACGTAGCGGTGAAAGCCCTCGCACCGGTTGAGGAAGCCCCGATGCTGGCAGCCATCGCGGAATGTTCCGACTCGACCTTGATAAACCGAGCGTCCAGCTCCCCATTGGCGCACATCTCGGAGAGCATCTCCACGATCTGGGTTTGAGGCGTAATGGGATAGGCGGGGATAACCTGGGCTCTGGCGAGCTTCACTCCATAAGAGACAGCATGGTTCCCTATCATCACTTTTTCCATTGTGCTTCCTCCTCAACACGAATGGCGTGGCGGGGACATTCCTCGGCGCATATGCCACATCCCTTGCAGTAGTCATAGTCCACTTCGTAGTAGGTCCCATCTCCGGAACGTCGAATAGCCACGTCGGGGCAGAATATGAGACACGTGTCGCAACGGTTGCACGTGCCACAACTAAAGCAGCGCTCTGCCTCTCTCAGAGCGGTCTCTTCGGCATAACCCAGGTTCGTCTCACGGAAAGAGGCGACGCGTTCTTCTGGAGCCAGATGTTGCTCCTTCGACCGTTCCTCGGCTTCGAAGTAGTCCAGATTAAGGTCTGAGAAACTCACCACGGTACAATCTCGATCCCGTTGGAGTGCATGGACCGTCTCACTTAAAGGAGGTAGGCCCTCCAGGGACTTCCCTTGAAGATAGAGATCAATGGCCACGGCAGCTCGTTTCCCGGACCCCACGGCAGCGGCAACAGTGCCTGTTCCGGTGGCTACGTCGCCCCCTGCAAAGACCACCCCAGCGGTAGTACGACCCGCCCGATCGATGACGATGCGACCGCGTTCCGTCCCGACCTTGCCCCCTACCAGATCTAAATCCGCGTTCTGTCCGAGAGCGGGGATGACTGTATCCACATCTATCTTGTACTCGGAACCCACCACAGGCACAGGTCGCTTGCGGCCACTTTCGTCAGGCTCCCCCAGAGTCGTTCGAATGCACCGCAGCTCTGAGACCCTTCCATTCCTCGCCAGCACCGCTACGGGGAGGGTCAGGTACTCAATGACTATGCCTTCCTCCAGAGCTTCGATGATCTCTTCGTCAATGGCGGGCATCTCTTGGCGGGTCCTCCGATACAGGATAGTAACCTCGGACCCCAGCCTGCGAGCGGAACGAGCAGCGTCCACGGCAGTGTTCCCCCCACCGATCACGGCCACTCTTGGCCCCACGTCCACTTCATCGCCCCGATAGAGCTTCTCCAGGAAATGAATGCCATGAATGACACCGTTGGCATCCTCCCCTGGAACTCCCAGATCGCGGCTTAGACTCTGCCCAATGGCGATGAAGATCGCATCGTAACCATCGAGATCAGAAAAGGCCAGATTCTCTCCTAATCGCATGGATGTACGGATCTCGATCCCCAGTTGGGCAAGGGCATCTATCTCCTCTTCCGCCACGTTGGTAGGAAGCCGGTACTCAGGAATCAAGCGCATCATGCCACCTGGGGCCTCGCCAGCGTCGAAGACAACCGTTCGATAACCCCTCAAAGTCAATTGATAGGCGCACGAAAGCCCGGCCGGGCCGGCCCCGATGATGGCAACCTTCCCATCTCTGGAAAGCTCCGGCCTGGGCAGTAGCCATCCCTGCTCGGCCGCTCGATCTGCCAGGAAACGTTCCTGCGCGTGAATCGCGATTGCGCCCCCCAACTCAGCTCGGTTGCACTCTCTCTCACAGGGATGAGGACATACACGGCCACAGACACCCGGGAATGGATTCTCTCGCACCAGGATCTCCCACGCCTGGCGGTGCTTTCCCTGCCTCATAAGGTCTAGCTGCACCACGATGTCCTCACCGGCAGGGCAGCTGTAATTACAGGGAGCGGTTCCGTTGCCGTACACGGGGCGAATGTATCTCCAACTGCCGGTCTTGTTAACCAGAGTTGTTCCAATGGACATGGGCAAGGGAGGCATATCAGCCTCAGTTCTGAAGACGATCTCCTTGATCATGATCAGTCCACCTTTTCCTTTGCTCTGACCTGCTCAAACGCCTCCCGAGTAGCGGCTACGTTACCATCTGGATTCACGGGTACGGCACTGCGCACGGCCTCAAAGAGTGCTTCCAAGGAAACCAGACCGGTCACCCTCGCGAAGGCTCCCAGGATGGCAGTATTGACAATGGGGGCGGTACTGGGGCCCAGATGGTACTTCGTGGCTATGGAGCTGGCATCTACTGTGACCACGTGATACTTGTCCGGCAATTGGAAGGCCGATGGATCAAGTTCGCTGTTGATGAGAACCCAACCGCCATCCTTCAAACCCGCCGTGACATCAACGGCCTCCAGGAGTGTAGGATCAAGGACAATGATGTGATCCGGCTCGTATATCTGACACCGAATCCGTATGGGCTGCCCATCAATGCGCGTGAAAGCCATGACTGGGGCCCCCCTACGCTCCACTCCAAACGCAGGGAAGGATTGGACATACTTCCCCTCCTGAAAGACAGCCGCGGCCAGTACTTCGGATGCAATGACTGCTCCTTGACCGCCGCGACCATGGATACGAATTTCGATCATATTTAGTTTTCTCCTTTTCTCTTCATCGAGAAGACCGCGACTCAACATTGAGATCACTTAGAGAACCTACCACGTCTTTGGATTGCTACTCCGTTCACCACTCCCACTAACTGCTCCCGTGCCAACGGACATCAGAAGCTGTCCGAAAGCAGCACGCCCAGAGCCATGGAAACGAGTTTGGTCTCACGGGGATCCGATCGCGAAGCGACCACCAGAGGCGCTCTAGCTCCCACTACTATGCCGGCCATCTTAGCTCCTGCGAAGCACGTGATGGCCTTGGCCAACATGTTGCCAGCCTCCACATCCGGGGCAACGAGGATATCGGCGTATCCAGCAACCTGACTCTTGATACCCTTGATAGCAGCCGATTCGGGAGATATGGCATTGTCCAGGGCCAGAGGCCCGTCCACAAGACCTCCTCGGATTTGACCTCGATCAGCCATCTTGGAAAGATTGGCAGCATCCAGAGTAGTTGGAATCCTGGGATTGACCATTTCCGTGGCAGCAAGGACGGCAACCTTGGGCTCCTCGATTCCAAGCTCATGCGCCACGAAGATTGCGTTCTGCACAATTTCGATTTTCTGCTCCATAGTGGGAGCCACGACGACGCCAGCATCGGTCACAAATAGGAGCCTGCCGAAGTCCGGTATCTCAAAGACCCCCACATGACTCAGCAAACGACCGGTACGAAGTCCACTCTCCTTATCCAGAGCCGCCTTCAGGAACATCCCCGTCTTCACCAGCCCCTTCATGGCGATGTCAGCGTGCCCCATACGAACTAGTTCCATGGCCTTCTGGGCCGCGATGCGATTATCCGGCTCGTGAACGATCATCATGCGACTGATGTCAACACCGTGCTCCTTGGCCAATACCCGAATTCCGACCCTATCACCAATCAGCACGCAATCGGCCAGCCCCCGGCCCTCCGCCTCCTGAGCAGCCAGCAGTATCTCATCATCCTCAGCGGCGGCAATAGCGACAGTTTTGGGGCCAATCCTGGCCGCCTCTTCAACTAGATCAGCAAACGAGGTAATAGCCATATTATCCTCCTCCAGATGTCATGACTACGATAATCCCTTGGTCGAACAAACCACTCTACAAACTGATGAGACACTATCAGGAACTCTTGCGCTTCCGAGAACGCCTCTTACGCTCACTCTTCTTTGAGGAAAGAGCCTTCTCCTCATTGGCTTCTTGCCTATCAGAGGCAGGCTTCTCCTCGCCCACCTCCCCTCGTATCAACCGGGGCCGTCCAGGCGCATGGCGGAATATCCTACTGACTACCATCCGCCGGATGTTGGCCTGCAGTTCCTGATACATCTCATAGGCTCTTCTCTTGTACTCGACCAGTGGATCACGCTGGGCATACGCCTGCAGTCCAATTCCTTGTCTCAGATCCTCGATGGCTGTCAGGTAGTCGATCCAGAGAGCACTGGTGGTAGTGAGCAAAACGCCCTTTTCCACATCCTCCATCATGCGCCGGCCCAAGTAATCGCGAAGCACAGCACGATCCGCTCGTGCCAGACTCTCTACCGGAGTAATCTCGATGCGTTCCATGTGCTGCTCGCCCAAGTACACGGCCAGATGGCCATACTGCTCGGGGCCAAGTTCGGAGATGCATATAGACTTCAGATCGCCAACGCCAATGCCAGGAATCGGAAGGGTGTTAGACCTCAGATACTCCCTGATATAGGATCCGAGTGCCGGCGACAGAGTAGCCAGCGCGCATTCAGACAGTTCTTTCTCCCACTCTCCCCAAATACGAGCGAGAACAGCCGCGCGGGCTTCACCATCCAGATCGTTGATAGTCCCCGAACGGAAACGGCCCAGCTTTGACTCATCCAGGAACATCTCTTGACCACGTAGATATGCAGACACAGAATCCCGCTGAGTGGGCTCCAGGTCCATCAACCGCTCTTGTGCGTAGTGCGAGAGCTGCGCTTCGCCTAGAGACCGGGCTATCTCATCTGCATCGTCTCTACTCAAGTCACGGAAGGTCTCGCGCTGGAACTTCTCCCGACGGTCGCCATCCACGAAGGCACCTACCTGATCGAGGTAGGTGCGGATTGTTCGCCGCTGGGCCTCACTCAGAGAAGCCATTGGTTGCCCAGCGACATCCTGGATGAGTCCGTGTCCCAGGTACCTCGTCACAGCCTCCAGCGTATCGCCATCCAACTCTTCTACGCGGGCCTGCATGAACGTGTTCAAGGCTTCCTCATCAGTGAAGTAGCGCATTCCCTCCAAGATGCTGCGCACCCGCTGCTGAAGTGGTGGGCTCAACTGCCCGAAGACAACATCACCTTCTCCTCGCAGTAAACCCATCCCCAACTCCATCGATAGGCTGCGGCGCAGCTCCATGTCCAGGCTTCCCGGAACCAGATCCTGAAAAGCGGAGACACGGTTCTCATCCAGCAACAGCCCTACTTCAGTCACATGCTCCATCGCGTAGGACTGCAAGTAGTCTGGAAGGTCACCGATGGGCTTGTGGCGCAACTGGTCCTCAAGCCATTCACCCAGGTGCTCTTGCACTTGACTCGCCAGCGTCGTACCAAAGTCCCGCAATCGCTGATCCTCGAAGGCGCGCACCTTCTCTTCATCCAGCGCATACCTGGTTGATCGCAGATGCTGCCATATCTGCTGCCTCAATCCGAAAGGCACGTCGCGAAGAGGCATCCGGCGCACCGGAGCCAGTTTGCTGCGCCCCAGGTGATGGGCGATAGCGTCGTATACCTCCTTGCTGGCTTCACCCAAATTCCTTCGCAGGAACTCCTTGCGACGGCTTTTCTTGCGAAGCATTCCATTCTGATCCATGAATCTCAGAATATCGTCGCGAACCTGACGATCAACCTCCCGGAAAGGAACATCACCCAGAGGCCGTACGATCTCCTGTCCCAGTTGTTCTTCAAGGCTGTGAAGCGTTTGGACATCCAGGCTGATCAAGGGCTGCTGCTTAAGGCGTTCAGCCAGTCCCAGATCGATGAAGTAGTCCGCTTCGCACAGGTAGTCGTAGATTTCGTTTCTCACTGCGTCAGGCAGACCAGTCATGGCTTGGGGCACAAGCTGCTCCTGCAGACTCGCGAGAGCCTGATGATAAACAACGTCGAGGGCCTCGGGGCCCAATTCTGGCAGACGCTGTCCCAGTACAGCCTTCTCCCGATTGTCGTCCCGGAAAAACCCTACACTCCTCAGGTGCCTGAACACTTGCTGTCGAACGTCTTCCGACTGCTGGGACATCGGGGCCGCAAGCTGCATTCTTGCTTCGCCTAGGCGCACCAGCAGTTCCTCACCTCTAGTGGATTCCAGATCTCGCAGACCAGTCTCAGGAAAGAGTTGATCTCTGCTTGCATGCAGGAATCGCCCACTCTGGAGCAGGAATTCGGTCACTCGTTGTCGAGTTCTTTCATCCAGATCAGCTAGTCGTCTCCTGCGCGATACTTTCAATTGTTCTCTGGCCAAGTACTCCGTAGTACGCCTGGCAATCTCTTCGCCCAGATCATTCAGACACTCAGACACAAAGAAGCGCTGCACTCGCTCCTCATTGACAAAATAGCGCCGCGCCTCGAAGAGGCGGCGGATACTCTCTCGTTCCTCAGCCCCAAGCTCGCTAAGAGGCGTATCTAGATGCGCTTCCATGAAATGCCGCCCAAGATACTGAGCCATGCCAGCACCGACACCATCGTCCAGATCGCTGACCTGGTGCTGCATGTAACGTGCCTCCAGATCCCGGTCATCGAAGTAGCCTCTCTCCCACAAATGGGTCTCAGTGATCTGTCTAATGGGCTCATCCAGATCGGCTACGGGTAGGGCCGCCACTACAGCAGCCAGCTTCTGCTCAAGGTATGCCCGTACACCCTCATACTCACTGTCGCCCAGTTCCGGGATCCGAACCTGGCCCCAAGTCTGTACGCGCAGAGAGGAAAGCAGATCATTCCGGACACGCTCCTCAAACTGGTCAATCGGCACATCCTCATAGTCGCGGAGCTGCTGATTGCCCAGATACTGCACCAGAGCAGCTCGTTCATTAGGCTCCAGGCTGGACAAACGCTGCTTCGCCAGCAGAGTCATCTCCTGCTCTGCCCAGGTGGCCTTCCGGTTATCTAGCGCCAGGAACAAGTGTTCCAGAATCTGCTCCTGCAACTCCGATGGTTCTGCGTTCTCCAAGTCCTCTGCCAGAAGGAAATGCAGCGGCAAGCGAGGTGCCGCATGCTGAGAAGTGCGCCCTGAGCGATCTTTTTCCTTTTGCAGCATATAAAAGGTATTAAGCAACAGTTGTACGACATCATCCCGGCTCCACTCCTCTGCTCCCTGTCCGAAACACCTCTCGAGGGCCTCCTCCACTCCCACCCTGACCTGAGCATCCCAGATGTCAAAACGAGCGGCCACGATCTGGCGCAAGAGGAGTTCTAGCTCCGCGACCTCGATTTCGGCCCACTGGCCGACCTCAGTGATGCGCGCCAGTAAGCCCGATCCCTTACTGTCTTGCTCAGACTGCCTTGCAGCTCGGTCAAGCCTCTCGACCTGGTCCCTATCCACCTCCGTTCCCGTTCGTGAAAGGGCATGAGCAACAAAAGTCTCCCAATGGGAGAGATCCAAGTCGGACAGTTGCGCCTTGCCAAGCTGGAGCTCCGCCGGCATCCTCCTCCACACCCATCCCACCAATCTCTGATACTTGATGGAGGCATAAGATCTCTCCAAGGCTGTCATAAGCTCGTCCCTAGCGCCTTCGGTATCAAGACCTTGAAGATCGCTAGCCTTCAGGTGCAACTGGATCGGGAAACTGCTCTGCAGCTTCTGCAGCATTCTGTGGTAGCTGACACCACCCTGCTGACTTGGAGCCTGAGCAATGTAAGCTTCCAGTTGATTCGACAGACTGCTACGGAAGTCTTGAAGCCTCTCTCCCCAGCGCTCCTCAGCTTCTCCCCCAGTCATCTCATCAAGACCCTGTCCAATCACGTCATCCAAGAGATAGTCGATGTAGTGCTTCAGGGCGATTTCAGTGCGCCTCAAGATGTCACCGCGAAGCTCTGCAAGACTCAATCCCCTAAGTCCATCAGCCAGCATAGAGAGTGAGAGTGGGGGGAAACAACTAGCGTGTCCAACGAGGACATGCGAGTATCGATAGACGGAATCCCTTGGGGAAATCGCGAAAGTGAGACTATCCAGATATGACAACACTTCCCACACCGAGACTTCCCCAGCATCCAAACGAGAGAATTGCTCCGCGAGTTGTTCCCCGATCATGGCATGCAAGTCTGCAGAGACGGACTCACCAGCCAGGATACGCTGCCTCATGGAGTAGGTAGCTTTCCTCTGCGCATCGAGAACGTCGTCGTAGTCCAGGAGGTGTTTGCGAATATCAAAATTGTAACCCTCGACTCGTGCTTGGGTACTCCCGATAGCGCGGTCCACCAAACCATGCTCAATGGGGATATCCTCTTCGAGCCCCACCCGATCCATCAAGTTGGAAATCCTGGAGCCACCGAAGCGGCGCATGAGATCATCTTCCAGAGAGAGAAAGAAGCGAGACGACCCAGGTTCGCCCTGCCGTCCGGCACGACCTCGGAGCTGGTCATCGATACGACGAGCTTCGTGGCGTTCGGTGCCTATGATGTGTAACCCACCAGCCTCCAGTACACGCTCTCTACGCTGGGAGAATTCGGGTGCGACCTCGGCGATGGCACTGTCCACCTGCTCAGGCCCAGCCTTGAAGGGATCGATGCCCCGCTGAATCAGGACCCTCTGGGTAGCCTCCATGGTCCTCTCAAGAAGTTCTCCCCCCAGTTTGATATCCACGCCGCGCCCTGCCATGTTGGTAGCGATTGTTACTGCACCGGGCTCACCGGCCCGCCTGATAATTCCGGCTTCCTCTGCGTGGCGCTTGGCGTTCAGGACGTGATGTTCGATCCTCGTCCGCGCCAGTCTCTGGCTAAGCTGTTCCGATTTCTCAACAGAGGTCGTACCAACCAGAACAGGACGCCCGCTCCGGTGACATTCCTCGATCTCACTGACGATAGACCGCCACTTGGCTGTTTCGTTCTTGTAGATCACATCGGGCAAGTCCTCACGGATCATGGGCTCATGTGTGGGGATTACGACGACCGCCAACCCGTAGATTTTGTCGAACTCCTCAGCTTCGCTGGCGGCGGTGCCGGTCATCCCGGCAAGTTTGCGATACATGCGGAAGTAATTCTGAATCGTAATGGTAGCGTGGATGACGTTGCGCGGAGTAACGGGCACCCCTTCCTTGGCCTCGATGGCCTGATGCAAGCCATCGCTCAGCTTACGATCTGGCATCAGGCGGCCGGTGAAGTGATCCACCAGGACGACGCGGCGCCCGCGCACGATGTAGTCCCGATCCCGCCGGTACAACGCTCTAGCGTTGAGGGCCTGTTGCATGAAATGCACATACTGGAAGTTTGCCTCGTCGTAGATGTCGAGGATGCCCGTCTCTCGCTCCAAATGATCGAGACCTTGCTCGGTTAGCGAGACGGAGCGTTCCTTTTCGCCCACCTCATAGTCCATACCTGGACTCAACTTGCCTACGGCACTGGCAAACCGCTTGTATTCCTCCAAAGGTTCGCTGGACGGTCCCGAGATTATCAGAGGAGTACGGGCCTCGTCAATGAAGATGTTGTCCACTTCGTCCACCACGGCATAGTTGAGTTCACGTTGAACAACCATGGAGGGATCCAGAACCAAATTGTCCCGCAGATAGTCGAACCCGAACTGGTGATTGGTCCCATAGGTGACATCGGCCGCGTAAGCCTCTCGCCGACTTACGCTTCGAAGATCCGTAAACTCGCCTTTGGTGTAGCCCGGGACATACAAGGCGGCCTCGCTTGCTCCCTCTAGTAGCACGGCGACGCTTAATCCCAGCATATGATAGATAGGCCCCATCCAGACTGTATCTCGCCTGGCCAGGTAATCGTTGACCGTAATCAAATGAACGCCGCGACCGGTCAGAGCGTTCAGATACAAAGGGAGGGTAGAGACTAGTGTCTTACCCTCTCCGGTCTTCATCTCAGCAACTTCGCCACGGTGAATGACGATGCCCCCCAGGAGCTGTTCCCGGAAGTGACGGAGTCCGATGGTACGCTTACTCGCCTCCATGGCAGCAGCAAACGCCCTGGGGAGGATATCGGTGAGTACCCTCTCCTGTGTCTCATCCAGGTCTTCTTCCAGCCGCTGGACTTCGGCCTTTAAGCGCTCGCGGCGACCCGGGGCTACCTCAAGAGACATCTCACGATGCAATCTCTCCAATCTCGAGCGCAGAGCGGCCGTCTCCGTATGCAAATGCTGCTTGAACTCATCGGTGAGGCCACGCAGGGCCTCATCAGACATACGCTCGAATTCGGCTTCTAGCAGAACGATTTCGTCCACAATGGGACACAGGCCATCAAGCTCTCTTTGATTAGGATCGCCGATGATCTTCCTAAATATGCCTTTTAGCATCTAGATTTCTTACCCCTGGCCACACTGGGAATAGCGACTATCTCCAGCGCGGATCTGCTTCTTTGCCAGCATTATACCACCACCAAGTGGGAAGCGCAAGAGATGAAGCCGACACGTGTCGCCAAGGGGCCACTTCGGATGCTCTGTGGATGGGGTTGCCAAGAGCGAATCCATCTCCCGGATGCCCTGCCCCTGGAACGCATCAGCCCCAGACTCATATCTGGTCAGTGAGACAGAATTGTGGTACAATAGCATTAAGAGTGAAGACGGATACTGGGTGGAAGACAGGAAATGACGACACCAGATGATTTGACTCTTGACCTGCGGCTACAGCACGGTGCAGAAGGAGTGTTGGAGGCCGCAGTTGCAGGTCGGTTCACTGACCGACTGTCCTACCGCTTGCAATTGCAGGCGGAGCGGCTGGCGCTCGTCGCAGGTTTCGACGAGCTGGTCTGCCTGAAGACGCTCAACTTCGTCCCCTTCGACTATCAGATAAAAGCCGCCCAGGCCATGCTGCGTCGATTCCGGGGGCGGGGGCTCCTGTGCGACGAGGTTGGGCTGGGTAAAACGATCGAGGCCGGTCTGGTCCTCAAAGAGTACCTGCTGCGCCGCATGGTCAGCCGCATACTTGTCATCACCCCGCCCGCGCTGGTCGAGCAGTGGCGGGAAGAACTGGCAAGCAAGTTCGGTCTGACCGATTTTGTCGCCAACCACGACCCAGAGTTCCGGGAGCTAGGCTCTCAGGCGTGGGCAACTTTCCCGCACGTGATCGCCTCCCTGGCCACAGCCCGCCGTCGAGAACACCGCCGCGCCATCGAGAGCATCGTCTACGACCTTGTAATCGTGGACGAGGCGCACCATCTCAAGAACCGCTCCAGCGTCTCCTGGAAGTTCGTCAACGCGCTCCAGAAGAAGTACATCATGATGCTCACTGCCACGCCTGTGCAGAACAGCCTTGACGAACTGCACAACCTGATTACCATCCTCAAGCCCGGCCAACTCAAGACAAGGCGTGAGTTCCGTCACCGCTTCATTGTCCAGGGCGACCCCCGCCTGCCCAAGAACCGCGGCCGGTTGCGCGAACTCCTCGCAGACGTGATGGTACGCCATGCGCGGGGACAGGTAGGAGTACAACTGCCGCCTCGTCGCGCTCACACCGTCCGCCTGCGGCTGGGACCCGATGAACAGGCGCTCTACGATGACGTGAGCAATCTCGTGCGCAGATCCATCCGCGCTATAGCAGCACCAAAAGCACAGGATCGGAAAGGTAGTGACGAAGAAGCAGTGCTCCCCGCTGCCCACCGCTTCACCCTACGCACTCTCCAGCGCGAGATCGGCAGTTCCCCGGCTGCCGTTCGCCCAACCCTGATGAGATTGGCTGAGCGTTCTGACACGTCCACCCATCGAGAGCGACTACTCGTCCTGGCCAACCGCGCCAACGACGTCCAGGCCTGGGCCAAGGGAAAGGCGCTCGAGGAGATCCTGTTGCCGCAACTGGCCATCGACAGACACGAGAAGCTCATCATCTTCACCCATTTCCGCGCCACGCTGGAGTTGCTGGAGGACCTCCTACGCAGAACAGGGGTGGACTCCGTCGTGTACCACGGCCAACTCTCGCGGGTAAAGAAGGACGAGGTGATCAGGCAGTTCGAGCAGAGTGCGCAGGTACTTCTCTCGACC
>JAKLPW010000182.1 GCA_022013675.1 Anaerolineae bacterium
CGTGAGCAATCAGCCTACCCTCAACCTGGTCCCAGCTTTCGAAGCCGGTCAGGAAACGCTTGGCTTCCGTGTCGCGGATGTACCATGAGTCGTAGTCTCCACTGGGTCGCAGGAAATCAGGGTTGGTCGTCTTGAAGGCTTTGATGAAGGAGGGGAGGGATATCCAGGCTCCCGCTGGGCATTGGGCCAGGTGCGTGAGGATCGCTTCTCGAGGAATAGAGGCGTCGTGAGGCCGTCCTGTGGATTCCCACCGAAGACCAACGATGGAGTGTAGTTCGTGGCCACCCTTGTCCGAACGCCAAGCCTGGAAGAGCACGTGACTTCGGTCGAACGGCTTGGAGCGTAGCCACTCTTGAGCCTGTGGCCCAGGCCTTACGAGGCCCCTTTCGTATACGACCAGCTTGGCTCTGCGCATGAGACGCTGGATAAGGTGCAGGAGTTCCTGGCTTATATCGCCACTCAGACGTTGCTCCAGTGTCGCGACGTCTCGCGTGCCTAAGAAAGCGCCCTTCCCGGAGTGTACCGCTTCTCTTCGCAAGTACGTTAGCAGTGTGAAGACATCCATTGCCAGCGCGTCGCCTTCTAGTTGTTGGGAATCTGGAGCCGCTATGGAGAGGACATTGAAAGACGGCGCGGTATATTCCATACCTGGCAGGGCTGCCATGAGTTGCGGAGGCAGAAAGAGAATCTCTCCCCGGTAATCTCCCAGGACGTCATAGGTACGATAGAGCAGCCCTCGATAGTATAGGGCTTCCAGAGGGTTGTCGGGATTGGTCCAGGGCTGAAGCCGAAGCAATGGATTGGGACCCAGGGGGCGTATCTTACCGTAGCGCCGTGTGAGGAGATAACCCCGCACGGCTCCTTCGTCTTTCACCACACGGGCCAGCGCTTCGCGAGCTTCAAGAGACAGCATTTCCAGGATGGGGGCCGCGGCTCCTGGCCTGAGCATCGCGGAAGCGAGCTGCTCGACCAGTTCGTTCTTGGATGGAGCCGGTTCTTCCAGGGCCCAGATGCGAGCCAGGGCCTGCAGAAAAACCGGCGGATACTCTCGCAAACAGACAAGGAGGCTACGCATGTCTCTATTATACTTGGCCTGCAGGAAGCTGACAACTTGCTGGATTTCGTGCCAGAATTGGTCCCCATCCGGTTTGCCCTGGGCGGGAAAGAGTTGTAAACTGTGTGCAGCGCGTTGCACCATGATTCCCTGGGGCCATTGAACTGGTGCGAAAGGGTGATAGTGATGAGGGTATTGATTACAGGAGGGGCAGGGTTCCTTGGTTCGGCTCTGGCGAACCGCCTGATTGAATTGGGTCATCATGTGCGTGTTCTAGATGATCTCAGTTCTGGAGATGAGAGCCGCCTGCACTCGCAGGTCATCTTCAGCCGCGGGGATACTCGAGATATCCCCAAGCTCTGGGCTTTGCTGCGGGGTGTGGACTGTGTGTATCACCTGGCCGCGAGGGTCTCGGTGCCGGAGTCTATCCTCTACCCAATCGAGTACAATGACGTAAATGTGGGAGGAACGGTCAGCCTGATGACGGCTGTGCGGGATGCTCAGGTCCGGCGGGTGATATTCACATCTTCGGGCGCGGCATATGGAGAGCAAAAGGCGAAGCCGATAACTGAGGACATGCCCTTGCGCCCGCAAACACCCTATGCTGTGAGCAAAATGGCAGCGGAACAGTATGTCTTGGCCATTGGTGCATTGTGGGAGATCGAGACGGTCATTCTACGGGTCTTCAATGCCTATGGTCCTGGGCAGCCTCTACCCCCGTCGCATGCGCCCGTTGTCCCGCAGTTTCTGAAGCAGGCTTTGGAAGGAGGATCGCTGGTACTGTATGGCAGTGGCAGGCAGACGCGCGACTTCGTCTACATCAGCGATGTCGTGGACGCCCTGGTATCTGCTGCCCAGACACCTGATATAGACCGGACCATCGCGAATATCGGGAGCGGCACAGCGGCGAGTATCAGAGAACTGGCAGATGTTGTGGCAGAGGTTACTCAGCGCAGAGTCCATCGACTGCACAATCCGTCGCAGAGTGGTGGTGTGTCCTGGCTCGTGGCAGACGTATCGTTGGCACTGGAGAAACTGGGGTTCTCCCCGCGAGTGACTCTCCGCGAGGGCCTCTCCCGCATTCTTGCAGTTGATCCGGTCTTCAGGGGCAAGTAGTGGGGCTGCAATGGCCCCTTGTGCATTGGCCCCAGAAGAGGGGCAATCCTTTGTTGCCCTACTGAAAACCTCCGAGGTCTGGCGAAAGGGCTTTTTCAATGCCCTGCGATGCTGTCTTTGACAGTGTCATAGAAGCATGCTATATTATGTCTGATACTGTAGCAGGGTACTATGCGGCGCGCGTGGAGAATGCCTCTTTTGAAGGTTTCCCTCAGCGACCATACTGATCCCTCAAATCATTAGATTTAGTTATGAAGGAGATGTCCCAAGATGGGTAAGGTACGACGGCTGGTTCTGGATGTTCTGAAACCTCTCGATCCAACCATTATCGAGCTCTCACGTGTTCTCTCAGAGCTACCCGGAGTGGATGCTGTCAACATCAGCATCTATGAGATTGATCGAAGGGTGGAGAACGCCAAGATCACTGTTGAGGGGAGCGATCTCAACTACGAAATGATACAACGGGTGATAGAGGATGAAGGTGGGACGGTACACTCTATAGATGAGGCCGTCGCTGGAAAGATGATCATTGATGATGCCCAAACCCCTCAGGACAACGTGGGATAGAATAGATGCGATTCCTTAGAACAAAACTGCGTGAGCTCAAGGAGTACAACGAAGTCGCTGAGATCGGGGAAATCGCTCGACGTTACTTCGCCATGAATGCCTTTGATGGTGTGCTTACAATCATTGGTGTTCTAATGGGGAACCTCTCCGCCCGAGTCACGAATGCCTCGGTGGTCATCACTACCGGTCTCAGCACGAGCGTTGCCATGGGCATCTCTGGGCTATGGGGAGCCTATCTGACAGAATCCGCCGAGCGCAAACGTAGTCTCGACGAACTGGAGAACCATACTCTGACCGATCTGAGTCAGACCCGCATTGGCCGTGCCAGTCGGGTCGCTGTAGTTGTCGTCGCCGTGGTGGACGGGCTTGCGCCTTTTATGGCTTCTTTACTGGTCCTCTTGCCCATGATGTTCAGCCTCTACGTGGGCGGCACCATCCAGGCTTACTACGTCAGTCTGGGGTTGGCTCTGGCTACCCTTTTTGCCCTCGGAGCGTACCTGGGTACTATCTCCAAGACCAATCTCGTTCTAGCCGGTGTCAAGATGCTATTAGCAGGTCTGTTTGCTATCGGTTTGAGCCATGTACTGGGTGATGTTGGCTAGAATCGGGTGACGGTCCAGGCGGTGTCTGGTCCATTCTAGTCCTCGTGGTAGTGCTTGTCTGTCCCCAGAAGTCCTCGGAGTTTCCTGCCAATGCGACGCCAAGGAACCTCAGTGAACTCACGTGCGTAATTCTCTGCGACTTCCTCGTCGGGCACGTTTTCTACTCCATACTGCTCGCGTAGGAAGTACTCGTGCTCGATTATCCAGATGTACAGGTCTGTCTCTGTGCGATGGGGGAAATCTCGCAGGATGGCTTCCTTTTGTATCACCGTCACGAGGGGCATATACACGTTGTCATACCAGCTCGTGACGGCTTCCTCGTACGGTATCTCGCAATCTCGCTCGATTCCCATGAAGTATCGATGTACAGAGATATGCTCCAAGAGATCATGATAGTGTCCGGGAACTGAACACTTCAGGTCCTGCTGGGGACGCAGCCTATCCAACTGAGTCTGCTCAAGGAAGAGGGTGTATTCCTTCATGCCAGCCAGTTCGTCCTGGGTGGTGTCAGTGTCCGGTAATACCCTTGACGTTGCCTCTGTAACATAAGCCTGGATGGTTGGGGACCCCATTTGTCTGGCGACAGAAACCCGGTGGTTACCATCCCTGACGAAGTACACGTCTCCGACCTTGTAGACTTCGATGGGAGGGAATCCACTCTGACCTAATGCAAGGGCGTCAACCCGCATCCAGCGTTCTTTTAGATGTTCCTCGAGAGGGAGAAAGGTGCGCGTGAAATCCTTGTATCGTCCGACACTCCCAACGATCTTATCCAGAGGGATGTCCTCCAACCTGGGCGCGCCTCTCTCTCGGAGGTGGAGATTCTGCCTGACCTCCTCGTACGACAGGAGATCGGTAGGCCGACCGGCGAGGGCGGAAAGAACGCGTTCCATGAACACCCTCTTTCGGGCCTGGCTGAAATCGGCGGATGCTTTTAGACGCGAGCTGGTGGATGGGTCATCCATATTCCCTCTTTCTCACTGAACAAAGCGATGAATGGGGAGATCATGTCGTTGTGGCCCACATCGACAAATGGGCTGGCGGTGGCTTCCAGCGCCTCAATCTTATCACGTTTTGTCCACCAACGCAACTCAGGAGCTTCCTCTAGAGCGTGTTGGGAGGTAAGTGATGTAGGGTGAGTTGGGCTGGTCGGGGCCTTCTTCTAGCGAACTAAATTGATGAGACCTCTCCCCGCGTCAACACAGATCGTTTCATCTGCCCCTTTCGATTTGTCTTTCTCCCCGTATTGCTGTATATTTTTATAGTGATATCTATGGCCGGGTGATGGATCACCGGCATGTGGGTGATTATGAAGTGGAGTTGTTGATCGAGGATCAGCAAGCCCACTCCGACATGTACGATGCTACACGATTGGTCCAGCGGATCGAGCGGTGGCTGAAACAGGAAGGCTGGCTATGAAGGCACTCAGTTCATCCGGCAGTCTGACCATACAAGAGTGGGCTGCCGTTCAGGCCTTTCTCCAACGATTGCATCGTGACCATAGCCAGGCTTTGCGGCGGACCGTACTATTCGGCTCCAAGGCTCGTGGAGACAGTGAACCAGATTCCGACATTGACATTCTCATCGTGGTAGATGAAGAGAGTTGGACCCTACGTGATGCTATCAGTGCTATCGCTGCCCAGGTGTCGCTGGAGTATGGCGTTTTGATAGGTCCCCGGGTTATCGGGCAGGAACGGTGGGCACGGATGGAGAGGGAACGCTTCAGCTTCTACGAAAATGTGGCGCGGGAAGGCATTCCCCTCACCGTGGAACCAGCCTGAGTTGGGCTATTTGTGCCCTCACGCGGCAAGGGTTCGCAAGGAACTCCCCGGATGCGTGTTGCATCCGGGGATTCTGAACTGGACGTATAGCGAGTCTTCTCCCTACTCGGGCGACCACGTGCCCTAGTTGTTTACCTCACTGCCGAACGGCGTATGGTGACGTTTCCGATGTCCTGGCTTACTTCCAGGTCAACACGGTTTTGGGCGCTACCGTAGCCAGGAGAAGTGTACACGTCGTCTTGGCGTCGGAAATCGCTGGGCACCTGTTTGGCAGCTATCCCGGTGTCGAACATAATGCGTGCCTCCATGCCGGTGGGGATTATGATAACAGTCTGGCCAATGTCCGAATAGATCTTGGCCTGGAATTTGCCCTTGTCAGGCAGCGTGACGATGGTCTGGCCGACTCCCATACTGATGTTGAGCTCGCTCAATGTCAGATCTGCCAGATTAAGCTCGGCTTGTCCTACGTCCATGCTGATCTCCAACTTCAGGGGCACATCCGAGGCGAGGCTCAGGTCCCAGGTTCGTCTGTCGCGCCAGGTTCCGACCACCGGGCCGATGCTCGTGCCCTCACTTCGCAAGGAGAGAGTGGCCTCGTCCCCTTTGACGGCGAAATCGCGTGCCAGCCTTTCGCCAGTCCCCAGCATAAGAGTGCCCTCGACTAAGTTGGCCGATTCCTGGAGTCCTTCAATGGTCAGTCTCCCAACGGTTGGGGCAATGACTACCTCCGCTTGGGTAGCTCCTTGCAGCGCCTGCCTGACCCTTTCCGTGGTTGCTGCCGTTCCGATTCCTACGTCTGTCCGGAGGAGCCACAACGCGCCCGTGAACACAGCCAGCGTCAGTACCAAGGCCAGTAGGGACCCCCAGATCGAGCGATGGCCGATGAGGAGATCGAGGCCCACTCCGATGACTAGGACCGGCCATAGGCGGAAGATCGTCTCCCAGACACTCCAGCGCAGGGTGCCGAAGTTGTTCAAAAGTAGGATGATACCAAGGCCAACCAGAATGGCAGGGCCAACCAGACTGCCCCTACGAATACTTCTTCTGACATTGTTGTTTTCCATGATCTATTCCCCCTTCAGGTGACGCGTAAGAAGGACGACTCCGGCCACGATGAGAAGTGCTGGCCAGAGCATGCCGAAGTTCAGCCACCGCAGCCAAGTGATGTCCAGATTCCGAATCAGGAAGAGTGCGCCAAACAGAACCAGCACTCCGCCGATGATCAGGTTGGTCTGCGGATGCGGGCGGCCAGATGCCTCTCGCAGTTCACCGCCCAGCGCACGTGCTCGCTCGGCGATCTCATCGGTGCCGGCACGGATGGTCTGCTCCAGGCTGGTCGTTTCCGTTTGACCTGCGGGGGGTAGCACCAGCCAAAGTACGAGGTAGATAAGCCCACCGAAGCCGTCGGCCAGTCCTAGCAGGACGAAGAAAATGCGGACAATGGTTGGATCTATGCCCAGGTACTCTCCCAGGCCGCTGCAAACGCCACCGATCATTTTGTCTGTATCGCTACGATAGAGTCTTTTGTTCATGATTCCTCCTGGTGTATGTTTGAACTCTAATAAGTGTATGTCATTGGGTCAGGCTAGTTTTTTTACCGGGTGTGGCATAACGCCTGGTTAGACTTCCCGTTTGGATAGTAGGCTGCGGTAAACCAGATAGAGCCCGACCTTCCATCTGGTCTCTCACTGAATGGTAATCGGACCCGATCCCTGGGCTATCTCCAAGATGATAGTGTGGTGGGCCGTGCCATAATTGTCCGTCTCCCAAGTACCATCTCCGCGCCGATCACCCTCTACCAGCCGGAATCGTTCGTCAGGACTGAAGGGGCCGCTACCCGAATCGATGACCAGCCGTGCGCCAACGCTTTCGGGGAAGGTGATGCTCAAAGGGCCGGAACCGCCGTCAATGGTAGCATCAAAAGTGCTGTCAGACGGTAGCACGATGGTAGTGGGGCCGGAGCCGTCGTTGATGACGAGTTTACTGATCTGCAATCCACTCAGATCATACTCCCCGGGGCCAGAACCAGCATCAAGGCTGAGATCCAGGGGAATCTCGGGGCTGAGTTTGACATCCCAACGAGCATCAGGGCGGTCGCCGGAGAAAACCGGGCCGAACCAGACCCCTGAGGAGTGGCTGTCCAGCACCACTTCGGCATGCCCGCCACGTACAGCCACATTCCAAGCTAGCGCGTCACGATAGTCGATGTCGCCCTCAATGAGGTTGGCAGAATCGCTCAGTGCGCCCAAACTTCCAGGGACACTAGTCCAGTCGATATAAACTGAGGCACTCTCCAGTCCTGCCAGTGGATATTCTACGTGTTCGGTGTGCCATCCTGCTGGTTGGACCCAGCTTTCCAGAACAGGGATCTTCTCGGCAAAAAGGCCGACTAGCGCCATGCCACCGATCAGGATCAGTATCAGGAGTGTGCTGACGACGGCCCCGACTGCGGAGCGCCGGCCTATCAGCAGGTCTATGCCCAGGGCAATCAGCAGTAGCGGCCAGAGTCTGCCGATGATGGCCCATGATTGCAAGGGCAGATAGCCCAGGTTCGACAGCAGCAACATGACCCCGCCGCCAACCAGCAGTAGTGGCCAGAAGATGGAGGGGCGACCGTGACGCGGTCGGCGGACGGCGTGGGATCCTCTGGGTGACTCATCGTAGATGGGAAGGCCAGGAGCGGTTGGCTCTAGTGACTCTCCGCTCCCCGGAACCATCTCGGTGTGCTTGTCTTCAAGATGCTCTTCAAAGCTCGACATAACTCAACTCCTCTATATGTATCTCAAGGTCAATTTATATAGGACTTGTACCCATGAACTATATGCAATACGCAGACGGCCTGGGAAAAGTTGCAGAGAGCGTAGGGGTCGTCCCTAACCGCATAGAATCCAGTGCATTTCCCGCACACAGTAGACTTCCAACTCTTTTTCCACACCTTTGACTCGCCATGGGCTTGCACTCCAAAGTGAAACGATGTAGACTGTACTGGCTTTCTCGGTTGACTCGCTGTAGTCCAGTATAGGAGGTAGGTCAATGGCTAGTACGGCTGGTATCGACGCCCAGAAGGTCTCAGAGATGCTAAAAGCCCAACTGCAACCGTGGCACGAAGCCACAGGAGACCCGGCAAAGGCCCAGCAGGAAGTGCTAAAGCGTTTCCTGGGGATCTACGCGCAGACAGAGTATGGGGCAGAGAATGGTGCGGAGGCTATTGAGACTGTTGAGGAGTATCGTCGAGCTTTTCCGGTACGTACCTACGAGGATTACAAGCCGCTCATCCAGAAGGTGATGGCTGGCGAGCTGGGTTTGCTGCTCACCGAAGAGCCAATTGGCTGGGCCATAACGCGAGGCACGACAACAGGGGAGTCCAAGTTCATACCGATGACTCCCACCGATCTGCGCATGCGCGTTAGCGCCGGACGGGCGATGATGAACTTCGTGCTCAGTAGCGGACGGTATGATCTCTTCCGAGATGCCAATCTTAACTTGAACTTTCCCTCGGTGGTGGGTACGGTGCAAGTGGGGGACAAGGAGATAGAGTACGGTTACAGTTCTGGCATCTACACCAAATACGTATCGGCTCGCACCCCCATCCGCTCGGTGCCGACACAGGACGAGATTGATGCTCTGGGCGGAGGCAAAACCGTGCGAGACTGGGAGGCGCGCTTCGAACTGGCCTACGAGAAATGCAAAGACGAGAAAGTCGCGCTGGTGGGCGGCGTGGCCCCGACGGCCCTTCGATTTGGACGCTACTTGCGTCGAGTCCACGGCGTCTATCCCAAAGACCTGTGGCAAGCGCAGGTACTGACGCTGGGCAGCGTGCCCGGGATCAACACACGCCACAAGCCTGCGCTCACGGCTCTGTATGGGCCGGCCGCGATCCGCGAGATCTACGGCACTACGGAGGGCATATTCGGGCAGCAGCGGGACGAACGCCGCGCATGGGTGCCCAATTACGATCTCTACTTCTTCGAAGTCCAAACTAGCTCGGGTATTAAGATGCTGCACGAGATGCACCCCGGCGAGATGGGCAGCCTGGTTGTCTCGACGCCCATCTTGGCTCGCTATAGAATCGGTGATCTCATCCTGGCTTTCCGCTCTCCCTACTTCCGGTGCATTGGACGAGAGCGTTGGTGGACACCCCTGCGGTATGCCTGGGATGAGTTGAGGACCTTCAACCTGGGTAGGCTATAGAAACGAATGCGCATGTCGGCAACGTCCGGATTGATTGTGGACCGGGCGTCAGCCAATATGCAGGTGGGCTAGCGACGCGACGTTAGGTTGCGCAACACCAGGGATGCTCCGATGATGATCAACGCCACGGGCCAAATCGTGCCCCAGGCCATCAGGTCCCCGAGCCCAATGGCCAGCAGTATCACGCCAAAGATGAGACTGCCTGTCACGGGTTGGCGGTACTCCGGCAGAAGCAGGCGGATGACTGCCTCGAGGATAACGAGCACCCCGGCACCGATGAATACGAGATCCCATGCATCCAGCGGCCAAAGCCCGGCCAGGAAGCCGAGGTTGTCCGCGAGGAGAGCTACTCCGACCCAGATGAGGATGACGGCCCACACGATGGCGCTGAGTGGGTCACGGCGATACTTCTCGTCCCAGCTTTTCCCTTCCTTTTCTTCTTTTTCCTCTTCCTTCTCTTCCTTCTCGTCGTAATTCCGTTCGGACATGATTCCCTCCTCTTGAGGTTGGTGAAGTAGTAGCGTAGCACCAGGTATCACCACGATAAGGGCTTAGCTTTAGCTTGGGCATGATTCCGGTGTTGGTCGGCGTGCTCTCGTGGTTTCAGGACGCTGCTAGGGCCGGGATTGAAACAACGGACGTGCTAGCAGGAGCAGAACCATGGCGATTAAAAGCACCGGCCAGTAGGCCCCCAGCAGGCCAGTCTTGCCAAAGAACGATCC
>JAKLPW010000183.1 GCA_022013675.1 Anaerolineae bacterium
ACAGGAGGCACTGGCCGCTACCAGCCCCGCGATGGCTCCCCGCGCGCCCATGAGAGCATCGGGGCGAGTGGTGGTGAACCAGGCATAGAAGAGCGCCGTCAGAGTGCCTCCCACAGCGGCAAAGAGCAGGTTGACCATCACGACCACGATCGGAATATCGGCGGGCACCAATGGATTCCCAGCCACCGATGCCATCCAACCCAGTGCAGCCAACAGTGCCCCGAGGATCATGAACAAGGGGAAGTGTACCGGCGGCATTGAGGCAACCTCAGAAAGAGAGATTTCTGGCTTGCGCAGGCGAAAGACGACGATTCCAATCAACGCCGTCATCCCTCCCAACAGATGCACCGTTCCGGAGCCGAGGAAATCGACCGTTCCATGCCCCAGGGCGACGGTTCGTCCCAGATTGGAGAGCCACCCTCCACCCCAGATCCAGTTACCTACTATGGGGTACACAACTGCTGAGATGAGAAGCGCGATGGCAAAGAGAGCGCTGCGGCGGACTCTACCCACCAGAGAAAGCACCGGAATCAGCACCGCCGTCACGACCAAAGGAAGCTGTGAGAAGAAGAGAAGGTAAGCGCCCAGCGTGGAGGCATCGGCGTTCAGGGCAAAACCTCGGAGCCCCATCAAACCCCAACCGGTCCCCCAGGAGAGATCAAGCGGCGACCACTCCGCCGTCAACAAAGATAGCCCCTCCATCTCACTGAGCAGTCCCACGCCCCCGAATTGCAGTGCGAACCCGCAGACGAAATAGCCCAGGACGGCAAGGCCCCAAGAAAGCAATCCCGCCACAGCAACGTCCACGGCACGCTCTTCGCTCGCAGCGCCCACGGCCAGCAGGATAAGTCCCAGGGGAAGCAGAAAGGTCATCAAATTGGTGAGCAGGAGCGCGGTGTGGTTCTGATCCGCAGCTACGGCCCCTGCGGCAAGAACCACCTGCGTGGGGACGAAGACAAGAATCAGGGACAGCGTCAAGATAAAGTACCAGGGTTGAGAACGCATCTGCTCTCCTTCGGGGATTAGGGATCCGAACGGCGCGGGGAATTATACCACTCAAAATGGAAAGCCGCAACCAACATACGGCTAACAGCATTAACAGGATGGACAGGATTGCAGATGCAATGACCGTACTGAAATAACCACGGAACTCGCCGCGGAGACCCTTGACTTGCCCTGTCAACAAGGCTCTATTCTGCCTGTCGTCAGACAGCGTCATCAAGACAGCGTCATCAGACAGCGTCAGTATTGAACAGTCTGACACTGCACTTCTATACTCTCTCCGTGACCTCTGTGGTGAGATGACTTTTTTCAGTGGGCTAATGCAAATACCTTCGCTACTGATCCCTAGAAGTACTCCTCGTAGCCAGTGATGTTTAGCTCGTCCCGCATGGTCTGGAACTGCCGGCGCAGATTGGGATTCACCGGAACACCTTGTTCTCGGATCACTTTCTCCTTCTCGTACTCCTTCTCCCCGGCCACGTAGATGCGATCCTGCCCAGGCGCCTTCCTCGAGTTCTGCAGCGCGCGCATGATCTGCCCCGTGAGGCGGCGGGAGAGGTCCAGCGGGATGAAGTGCTCGATGTCAATGGCCAGGAAGAAGTGCCCCAGCATGTAGGGGCGACGAGAACCGTCCTCGGCGAATCCCAACAAATCTTTCAGGAACTTTCCTCCACTCAGCGAAGCCGAGAGGATCTCGACCACCGTGGCCAAATCGTAGCCCTTATAGCCTCCCAGCGCCTCTCCTGCACCGCCCAGAGGCAGAAGCGCGGCCTGCGCAACGGCCATACCCTTGAGAATCACGTCTGGGTCGGTGAGGGGGTTACCCTCAGCATCAATGATCCAGCCCTCGGATGCAGGCTTCTCGGCGCGGGACAGCAACTCAACCTTCCCTCGCTGGATGATGGATGTGGCTGCGTCGAAGCAGAAGGGATAGGGCATGTCAGACGGAGCGGCGAAGGCGATAGGATTGGTGCCCAGCATCGGCTCGGTGCCGAAGGTGGGGGCTATGGACGGACGAGCGTTGGTCACGGTGAGCCCTATCATGCCCTCCTTGGCGGCCATCAGCGGGTAGTAGCCCGCGATGCCAAAGTGAGTGCCGTTGCGCACAGCGACCGCTCCCAGGCCATATCGTCGGGCCTTATCCATGGCCATGCGCATCGAGCGCCGGGCGATTACGTGCCCCATGCCGTGATGGCCGTCCACCAGAGCGGTGGTCTCAGTCTCTTTGACGATCTCCATCTCCGTCTTGGTGAGGTGGACACCGGCCTGAATTCGATCATAGTAATACTTGAGCCGCCCCACGCCGTGGGATTCAATGCCCCGCAGGTCGGAGGTGATCAGCACGTCGGCGGAAATACGTGCGTCCTCCTCGGGGACGTCAAGTCCCTGAAACACGTCTATCATAAAGTTCTCGATGACTCTTACTGGTACATAGGTACTCTCTGCCATGTCGCTCCTTTGCCTTTCTAGTATATGCTGTCAAAACCTCTCCCGAATGCGCTAGCTCTCCGCCAACCTGATCGTTTGCAGATCACGTGACCAGGTGCACCCACGGAAGAGCCTCCTGAACAGAGCGAACCAGTGCCCCATCGGCGGTCCAGAACTCCGCTCCCAGCCGATCCGCCAGGGCCAAGTAGTGCGCGTCATAGGCTGCCGTCAGAGAGAACCGTTCGGCCAGTTCGAGCGCGCGGCGATGCAATTCAGAACCACCGTGCAGCTCAATGGGCAAAGATAGCGCGGCTCTTAATGCCAGATGGACGGCTGATGCGCTCAACAGATCGAGATTCTGATAGCGATAGAGCGCGTTGGCTACCTCGTAGTAGAGTAAGGTGGGAGCAGCCAGTTGCCTTCCTTCGACATCCCACCGCTCCCAAAGCTCCCGGACCGTGCCATCAGTCGGGTCAGCTACCAGCCGTATGACCAGGTTGGCATCAACGCATAGCCAGGAGCTGTGCATCTCGTTCCTCCCTTATCCGCCTCAGGATATCCTCAGATGGCGGAAGCTGGCGATTGCCCAGCTCGGCCTGAATCTGTGCCCGCGCCTGATTCACCAGTCCTTTCCACTCGCCCTCCTGCTCTCTCCCCTTCAACAATCGCTCGTATTCGGCCACAGACACGACGACCACATGAGGACTACCGCCGCGCTCGACAATCACAAGCTCTCCATTCTCCACAACTCGCCGCATCAACTCGCCAAAGCGAATGCGGGCCTCAGTCGCGCTCACCACACGGTCCATGCTTACCTCCACTTGATCAATCAATTGATTGATTGATACCCCAATTCGATTATACTCCCCTTTGTGGTGAAGTCAAATCCCTTCATCATCTACGTGTTTTTCCGCGTTCTTCCGTGTCCTACTCATCCCGCTGCCGCTGCCGGCCCAGTTGACACCGGGATTCCGAAGCAGTATTCTATCACGAACGGCTATCTGTCGCAACGACAAGCGCGCCACTCAGACCGTCCGGGCTCGGGCGCAAAGGGCCAAGACGGCGACTACCTCCCAGGAGAGCACAATGCTTCCACAGTACCACAGGTCTATCACACACACAGCGCTGGCAGCACACTTCAGTGACGCGGCTCTCGATGAGATCGTAGCCGCCAATCTGGCTCAGGACGCATGGATCTACCAGCTCGGCACCAAGGCGCACTACCACTTCGATAACAACGGGATCGCCGAGGGTTTGTCCTACATCGAGGAGCTGCACCGAACGATTGCGGCGCTCGCGGAAGAGGCTGGTGGCGGACAGGTCCAACGAGTGGCCTTTGGCCGGCTGTGCCATGCCGCCCAGGACTTCTACGCTCACTCCAACTACGTGGATCTCTGGCTGGCTGGAAATGGCGGGCTAGTGTCCACGGTCCCATCGGAGATTGACGGTCTCGACCAGGACCTGCTTTCGCATCCGGATCTCCGCACGGGCACCGCCGTGGTGTGGCGCGATTGGATCTACCATTTCTGGTTTGCGGCACCCCTAGCACGCCGCATCCCGCCGCGCCCCGGGTCTCATCAGGCCATGAACCTCGACTCCCCCGAGAAAGGCCCCAGGTTCGACTATGCGGTGGAGGCCGCGGTCCAGCGGACATTGTATGAGTACACCCGCGCCGCGGATGCAATACTCCGAACCAGAGGGAAGCAGGCTCTCGTTCGGTTCACCGATGGGGCTTGACCTTCTGGAAAGGGGGTGCCAGGGTGTACAAGGCCATACAATCGCCTTGCAATGATCCACTCGGAACGAAGTCCGCGACCTCGGTACTCGCCGAGCAATGAATTGCCCGTCTGCCACGCAAAACGCGATCAATCGCGTTGCGTTACACCACCCTTCCTCCCAACACGTTTCAACGTGTTTCCCATATCAGACGCGAATTCATTGATAGTGTCAAGTAGTCTTGACATTTGCGGTAGGCTGCATTCCAACTCTCATTATCATCAGCTTTCCAG
>JAKLPW010000184.1 GCA_022013675.1 Anaerolineae bacterium
AATCAACGGTACGGGTCAGATGAGTCTGGCAGAGGGAAGCATCATGGTGGATTCCAGCAAGAGCTGGCGGCCCAACGACTGGCAGGGCTGGACTCTTTGGGTGGACTCGGGCCCACAGCGGGGCCTGAGCCTGAAAGTTGCCTCCAACACCAAGGATACCATCACCCTTGAGAAGCCCTGGCCCAAGCCGCCCCAGACAGGAGATCGCTATCGCCTGACCAAGTATTGCAACTACACCGGTGTATTCGGCCAATACGTCAGCGCAGGGGGCTACAACCAGTACATTCGCAGCATGATAGATTGGTATCGGAAGTTCTTCCCCCGCAAACCCGTCTATCTGATGAGTTCATGGCAGCGGGATGACCTGGCTGACTATTGCGCGCGCAAGTGGCCGCCCGTAGGCACCAAGATCAATGCCATGATGCCCGATCACGGGTCGCACTACTCTCTGACCAAAGAGGGTAACCCGGGAACTCAGGGAGTGTGGTTGATGCTACATAACCTGTATGGCATTGCGCCGATAGCCATGGAGTCCGGCCCTGCCCACTGGGAGTTTGGTGAGTACTGGTCTTTCTTGATGGCGCTTTCTGTGCACTCCGACTGGACCGATACGTACAATACTTGGCTGGACAACAAGATTGTCACCAGCGGTTTCCTGGCTGATCACCTGGGAGTAACCATAGGCAATACCCCTTCTGTCTGGATCGCTCTGCGGGATACGGATCATCCTCCTTCGCCCGGGAATGCTGGTGGCAAGCCCGGTGACTGGGAGTTCTGGCTCTACCGGCCGGAGGTCGTCAGTCCTTACAACTGTGGTAATGAGCGGAGGGAGGATATCCCGAACAACAAGACTGTGATTGTGGATCAGCGGGATCTTCCCGGAGGGACGTTGCCCCTGGAGCATATACCAGCCGAGTCCTGGAAGGCTCGCCGCACAGATGAGGCCAGTGGCAACCGATTCATGTCCTTCGATATTGATGATCACTACCCCTTTGCCGGTCGAGTGCCATTTGATGCCCCGGGAGGAGAAGTTGGCTACGACATCACCATCACGCTCGTGAACCACGTCGCCGGTGGCAGGGATACGGTTTCCCTGCAATACCTCAACTATCAGGGAGAGCTGCGGACTCATTCCATTAGTAAGGGGACGAATCTGGGGGCTCTGGACCAATGGGTGAAGTACACCTGGCGCGTGACCGATGCGTACACGAACAACGGCATGCCGGGAAGCACCGATTTCCGGATAAGCTGCAATGGCGATGGAAACGAGACCATTCACATGTTGCAGGTGAAGGGTTTCTGGGGAATCGAGCCACCTACGCCCATGCCGACCAATACCTTCCTGCCTAGCCCGACGCCCGGCCCCGCTACAGCTACACCCACTCCTCGCGAGGGGACTCCAGGCCCGCCGCCGCCTACTACCACCCCCAGACCCTCGCCCACTATGTCGCCGCTGGTTCTGGATGTCTACCCTGGCAGTGTTCCTGTGACGGTAGACGGATCGTTGAACGAGTGGAGCGGTGACAGACTGATAACCCTGGATGTGAACACTGCCTACCTGGCTACCGGTATAATAGATGGCCGCCCGGACTTGAGCGCTGACATCTGGGCAGTCTGGGACCAGGATTACCTCTACTTCGGCGTTCACGTGAATGACGACATTCTGGTTGCCGACAGCAGCGGAACCCTGTGGCATGACGATACTCTGGAGATCGGTCTGGATGGCCTCTACGACCACGTGGGATGGCAAGGGGATGACCACCAGTATGCCATTCGCTTTGACGGAATGCTCACAGATATGGGCAAGCTCTTGGATGATCCCAATCTTCTGCTGGGCACACAGCGGGTTGCTGGGGGTTATGACATTGAGTTCGGTGTACCCATGCAGTACCTGGGATACACGGAGGCGGATCCGGGGATCGTGGTGGGGCTGAATCTGGCCCTGAGTGATGATGACAATGGCGAGCGCTACGATGCGCGCCTGATGTGGCGGGGAGATAGCACTTCCAACAGTGCGGATTACTATGTCGGTTTGCGGTTCAAGGGAACCAAGCCGACCTTGGTACCTACCTCGACACTTAGTCCGACGCCAACCCCTACACCCACGATCACCGGAACTCCCCCCACCCCAACCCCTTCGCTAACTCCGTCCAATACTCCCACGCCCACGTGCACATTCACTCCTACCATCGAGCCGACCGCGACGCCCGTGCGTGAGCTGCTCTCGTTGCAGCGGGGCACTGGCGGATTTGAGGGGAGCACGGATACCTATATCCTATCTTATGAAGCGGAAATGAACTTCTCCGATTCCCAGGCACTCATTGTAAGACAGGGCGGGATCACTCAGTCGCTGGTTCGCTTTGATCTCTCCGGGTTGCCCTCGCCGGTCACTATCAAGATGGCGACCCTCTACGCCTATGCCCTGGAACGGAGTAATGAGAATCCGATGATGATAGGGATATATCCTCTGAATCGTCATTGGGAAGCCGAGGAAGCTACCTGGTTGATGGCCACAGCCGATGAAGGGTGGCTGTGGTCCGGTGCTAGCTCCGTGCCGTGGGATCGGGAGGGCGAATCCGTTTCTGATGTGGTGATGGATCAGGTCTACCACTGGTTTCCTTTAGACCTCACCTCCCTGGTACAACGCTGGGTGGATGATCCCGAGTCGAACAAGGGCGTGATCCTGGCGGGATCGGGACACGTCGCCGTGGAGTACCGTCTCGTGGCCAACGAGCGTCGCAGTGTCATCCTGCGTCCCCGATTGGTCATCGACTACATTGAGGGTACGCCCACTCCAACGCCAGATTATACTGCTACTCCTTCCCCGACTCCTACTCATACACCAACCAACACATTGATGCCCACTCCGACATCGCTTCCCATCTCTGGGGAGTACACCTTCCAGCAGGGGCAGGATGGCTACGCTGGAGCCACAGATACTCAGATCACAGCCTGGGACCCGGATGGAAACTATGCGACTCATGGCAAGATGGTGGTCCGCCAGGGGGGAGTCACCGAAAGCCTTTTACGGTTTGACCTCTCCGGCCTGCCGTCCGATGCGTACATTCACAAGGCCGTTCTGGGACTTTACGTGTTGGATCGTAGCAACGCCAGCTCGATGGAAGTTCAAGTTTACGCTCTGGGCCGGCCTTGGGTGGCGGAGGAGGCCACCTGGCTGCAGGCGTCCGATCTCTGGCTTTGGCATGCGCCCGGCGCTGGCGGCCTGGGAACCGACCGCGAGAGCCAGCCAGTGGCTGTTGTCACTATGAACCAGGAAGAAGTGCGCTACAAGTTCGACGTTACTCAGGCGGTACAGCGTTGGGTTGAGGTACCTTGGGCCAATCAAGGATTCCTCATTCGTGGCAGTGGTGGTGCTTCGGTGGAGTACCGCCTGGCGAGCTCCGATTGGTACGACGCGAATCTGCGCCCGTGGCTGTACGTCTACTACCGTCGGGTTACACCCACCCCGGGCCCCAGCCCGACATCCTATCCTGCTACACCTGCGCCCCCACCAAAGCCCACTCTGGTGGCCAGCCCGACTCTGCGGGCAACAGCCACCGCCTCGCCAACCATCAGCCCAACACCTACCCTGCCTGTCCGGCCTGTAGGCTATCAGGACGGCGTCGAGCGATATGATGGTACTCAGGATACGAATATCTCTTCTTGGACTCCTGAAAAGAACTTCGGCCAGGATGCACAACTGGTTATTCGCTCGGGAGGCGTCATTGGGACCCTGCTCCGATTCAACCTGGACGAAGCGGATATAGAGGATGGGGTGCTGAGGGCAGTGCTCAGCCTCTATGTGCGGGATCGGAGCAATGAGAATCCCATGCAAATCGTGATCCACGAAGTGCAGCGCGATTGGGAGGAAGATGAGGCAACCTGGCGCATGGCTACCAATGAAGAAGCGTGGGCCCGTCCTGGCGCTGATGCCGTGCCCGCGGATCATGATGCGGCCCCAGTGGCTGAGAAGGTATTTGACTCGGTCCGCACCTGGTATCATTTCGATGTCACTCAGGCAGTGCGGAAATGGAGGGAAGAGCCGTGGAGCAACCACGGGTTGCTCATCAAGGGGTATGCGAACGTGTCGGTGGAGTATCGTATCACCAGTTCCGATGGGTCTCAGGGGGCACTGCGCCCCAAGCTGACCGTCTTCTATGCCCTGGAGCCGGCCCAGTACATTGGGATGGGTAAGTACATTGATTGATGAGGCTCGCTACGAGACCCTCCCGCAGGTTCTTGTCGCGGTGGCTCTTACCGGCAGGCTCTTGCCCCGGTGGCTCTTACCGGCAGGCTCTTGCCCCGGTGGCTCTTACCGGCAGGCTCTTGCGAGTGAGAGAATGAGTGGGTAGGCCTATTTTGTTGCCGTAGGAGTAGAAACCTGAGGGAGGGTGGTGGGGGACTCGAAAGGATGAACAAAGGATTCATGCAGGCCAAGAAAGACGCGAAGCGAGGGTGGAGTTCTGGTATGCCGTGGAGCAACCACGCGTGCTTCTGGATCGTCTTTCTTGTGCATGTCTCAATTGCTCTGATTTACAAGGAAATCATAGGCCTCAACATAGAAGCAGACCCTGCAAGGAACACCTGGGATTGGTATTGGCAAACTCTGCCTATTGAGGCCCTGCGATTCAACCTGCTCGAGAGTATCTGGAATCTTCACTCGCAGCCTCCCTTGTACAATCTCTACGGGGCTTTTTTCGCCAGGATCTTCTATCCGAACCATCTCCAGGCCATGCACTACTCGAACATCATCCTGGGATCGCTTCTCTCCGGCATGATGTACGGTATCGTCCTTCAGTTCACTCAGAACCGGAGGCTATCGTTTCTGACAGCTCTGGCGCTGGCCCTGAATCCTGCGCTTTTCCTGTATGAGGCCTACCCGCTGTACACGTTGCTGGCGGCCTTCCTTCTGGTTCTGACCCTGTTCTGCCTGGCGCTCTTTTCGCTTGGGAAGCGGTGCAGGTACCTGTATGCTTTTGTCCTGGGTCTCAATCTGCTGATCATGACCCGAAGCCTTGATCATGTGGTCATCTTGCTGGTAGGAATCCCCATTGCCTGTGTCCTGGCAGGCTGGAATTGGCGAAAGGTACTGGTAGGTTCTATCATCATCAGTTCATTGTCAGTTGGCTGGTATGGTAAAAACTACGTGAAATTCGGGTTCTTCGGAGGCAGTAGCTGGAGTGGTCTGGGCTTGTGGAAAGCTGTGGTTCTCAACTACCCTGAGGCTGAGATCGAAGCCCTGGTCGAGGAGGGGGTGGTGGAGCCTGCTGTTGCCGATCTGTATCCGTTCAGCCTGCCGTCGAGATTCGCTGAGTACGGTTTCAATCAGACGTCCGAGATTGACGTTCTCTCGCGTGATGATTTCAACAATATTAATATCATTGCTATATCTGAGATGTATCAGCGCAGCGCCTTTCGTTTGATAGCTCATGATCCTGTGCACTACCTGCAGAACGTCTACGGGGCTTACCGGACTTATAGCTGCCCGTCATCCACATATCAATACCTATCTTACAATGCTGCCAAGATCCATCTCCATGAGGCCATAAGTTCTCTGATCATTCACGGACACTGGCTGACAACGCGGCTCAACAGTTGGCTGGGAAGAGATCCATTCTGTTCGTTGCTGTTCTTCTACCTGCCGGCGAGTTTGCTGATCTACGCGGTTGCCGCAGTACGAAGGTGCGGGAAATCCCTGAGAGAGTGGGTGCAGTACGTGCGGACAGATGGCGTCATGATGTTCTCTGCTTTCATGATAGCCTATACCACGTTTGTGAGCTGTGCGCTGGAGTACGGCGAGAGTGTCAGATTCAAGTTTCTGATTGAATCGATATTGTGGGCCTTCATAGTGGGGGTCGCGTATCGTTGTGTGAGGCAAGTGTGGCAGGGTAGGGCTAGCCGCTCCGGAGGCTAGTGATTGTCGTTGGGGGCGCAGATAGAGTTGCTTGTTGAGATGGGTCTAGCAAGAAGAGAAGGCAATGCAGATTGATGTCGTTGAGATGAGACTTCGGAAGTCTATTGCACACGGGAGGCGTGTGGGATTCCGTGCGACTCTGAGCCAGGTTGTGGGCAATTGCAGCCTCGCCGAAGACTTCCGAAGTCTGACGTGTTGGCTTTCTCAGCACCCGCACACACGCCCACTGATTGTGATCCTGGCCGGTATTCTCTTCTTATTGTACCTTCAGTCGCTAATACCGGCCGAGGTTTTCTACAGTGGGGATGCCGGGCTCAAGACTCTGCTGTCGAAGCAATTCTGCGCCGGGGAGTTTCACCTTGACTTGCGGGTTCCTGCTGACCCCTGGGTGCACGATCTGTGGGAAAGGGGATTGTATCCTTTCGGACCGCCGTTCGTCTACGACATATCCAACCGGCATTACTTGGCATTCCCCTTCGTGTTTCCCATGCTGAGTGCGCCGTTCTACGCCCTTTTTGGCTTTCGGGGGCTGTACGTAATTCCCTTGGTCTCTACCTGGCTGCTGTGGTTCGCGTTCCTTCTTGTATGCCGATGGGTGGGACTGGGGAGCATTAGCACGTCTCTCGCTCTTGCAACTCTGATCTTCTCCTCTCCACTATCTATGTACAGCGCCATGTATTGGGAGCACACTCTGGCGGTCTTGCTTGCCTTCGGTGGAGTGGCCGTCTCTTTGGCCCCGCCTTCGCGGAGGGCATCCAGGAGATGGGCTATCCTGGGAGGAATAGTGGCCGGCCTGTCCGTTTGGCTCCGGCCAGAGCTCGTATGTCTCTCTGGAATCATAGCTGTCATGATCTACGCCTCATTCAAGCTCCGCTCCGTCTTTGAAGAGAGGGCGGCGTTCGTCGTCAGCATGTTGGCGACCATCGCGCTCTTCTGGGGCTTCAACATGGTGGTGTACCATCATCCGCTGGGAGCTCATTCGTTTCAGGTTCTGGAGGGGTTCTGGCTGCACAGAAGGGTGACGAGGTCTTTCAGGATCTTCGAGAGCTTGAGTGTTGACCTGTTCTCGTATTTCCCGATTGCTTTCTTCCCACTCGCAGGTATCCTGGTTTCCCTGGGGAGCAGAAGGGTAAGGCTGGCATCTAGCACGAAGATTCTGTTATGGACGTGCGCCTTATTCGTTCCCCTTGCTGCCCTCATGCTTCCCAATGATGGCGGAAAGCAGTGGGGACCTCGGTACCTGCTGATCCTGATGCCGATCATTTCCTTGCTTGCTGCGCTGATGTTGAACGCGACTCTGAAGAGCTCCAAAGCCGGTTGGCGCTACGCTGGTAGCGCGCTGTTCCTTCTGTTGTTCATACTTGGGACGTACAGGAACACGTATCTGGGCACGGTCAGCCTGCGCGATGACTACCGTGAAAGGGTCCTTCCTGCCCTCGATCTCGTGCAGCAGCATGAGAGTAGGGTTGTGGCAGTGGCCCATCAGTGGATCAGTCAAGAGCTGGAAGCAGCGTTTGAGCAGAAGACGTTCTTTCGCGTGCAGGAGAGAGAGGACTTGGCCATGCTCGGTGCGGCGCTCTTTGATCAGGGGCATCGCGGTTTTCTGTATCTGACTCTTGATTATCAAGAAAGACCTACTGATTTGCATTTTCTCTCGGACGACAGGCATCTTATGATCAAGTTTGCGGAACTGGGACAGTACGGTAGCTATCTCATATATGAAGCGGCGATTGGCGAGCACTAAGCGACCGGAAAGGGGAGTTGGGACGTGCACTCCGCGCATCCTTCGGTGGTTTTGGTCGCAGCCCTGACAGACCCTGCCGGCGCGGCCATTTCCACTAGTAGGGACAATCTCTATGGGTAGGATGGAGAGTCGTAGTGGAGAGTGATCGGGCAGGAAGCTCAGGGTAGGTAGCGGTAGGTCGACTATGTCGTGCGGTGCCGGGATCTGGCGATCCCTGGAGAGGTGGCCCGGTGAGCGAAATCTGGCTCTTCGTGGCATAGTATGCTGTTGCAGTTCCTTAGCGCCTTTGCGTGACGCTATCTAGCTAGTAGTTCCTTTGTGTGAGGCATAGAGCAAGTCTATGAGGATATCATTGAAGAAAAATCAAGATCTGCCGCTGAGCCACTCCTCGGAAATCCCGGGAGCACTCGCAATCTGCATCGTCGCTGCGTGTCTGGCTCTTATGATCATGGTCAGTGCAAGCCCGATCTCGTGGGTGCGGGCGCAGGAACCGCCCGAGGAGCCCCTCAATGAGGAGAGGCCTTCCTTCCACGGCATGAACGCCTATTATGGTGATTTGCACCAGCATTCGGGCTATTCCGACCGTGAGGCCTGTGGCCTTCCCGAGGTTGCGTATCAGAGGGCCCGTGCAAGGGGCAATGATTTCCTGGTTCTCACCGAGCATCACTGGAATTGGGCCAGTCCCTACATAGGGTCTGAGGCCTTCGGCTGTCGGCTTCCGGACTTGGAGCCGAACAAGTGGGAAAGAGCACTGGAGCTCGCCAACGAGTACAACGAAGAGGGCGAGTTCGTGGCTCTTAGAGGCTACGAGTGGACCTTTGCTGGTAGTGGCTACGGGGGGCCCACGGAACCCCATAAGACGGCAGGTCACATCAATATATTAAATAGCGATATTCATCCGGCCCCCTGGGAGTTGATGGACATATACAACTGGCTCGCAGGCCAGCCGATCACCGTGGTAGCGCATCTGAATCACCCCGACCTGTTGGGCCGTGGGCTTGGAGACCACGACGATTACGCGTATCATGCCGGAGCTGACAGTCGGGTCTGGGGGATTGAGTGCGATCTTGGTTATGAGATCTATACGGCCTATCCTATTGCGCTCAATCGAGGGTGGGAAATCTCAGCCGTAGGCTATGGTGATGGCAACCAAGCCAATGTGGCCGGCGGCCGAGAGTACGGCGTCTTCGCTCCCAATATTACTCGTGCTGATCTCATCGACGCTTTGAATGCCAATCGCACTTTCGGATCCAGCCATCCGGACTCTCGGCACCTGGGAGAGCTTGCTGTGGCTTTCCTCGCCAATGGTCATTGGATGGGATCCACTATTCCGCGTCCAGAGGCCCTGGAGTTCGAGATATTCGTGGCCGACTATCCAAGAGATGGGAGTCTTCCTGACGAGATTCAGAGCATCGAGATACTCTCCCGTGCCCAATATGGCGTAGTCGCTCGGATCGAGCCGACCTTGCCAGTTTCGTCGTACATTTGGCACTACACCTTGGAAGATCTGGATGGCTACGACTACTTTTATGTCCAGGTCCGGGACAAGGAGGGGGAGATAGCCTGGAGCGCGCCCATCCGGCTATCGGACGAGACCCGCTTTCGGGTGCAGCCCTCGTATCTTTTCTTTCACACGCCCGTGGGAGGTGAGCTTCCTCCATCTCAGACGGTGCACATAGATAGCAACGATGGTCAGCCCATTGAGTGGCAGATCGTTGAGGACGTACCTTGGCTCGACGTCACCCCGATGCTAGGGGAGACCCTGCCCCAGACCCTCACCGTCTCCGTGAACATGGAGGGTGTGGAACCAGGCTGCCAGGCGGGCATCATCCGACTGGAGAGCCTCGGTGATCCCGGCGTTGCCTGGGTGATCAGCACAGCTTTTCTGTACGGAGATCGCGGGGACACGCTCTTGCCGGAGATACCAGACTTCAGGGTTGATCCGTATCTGGTGGAGTTTGAGTTCGAGAAGGGTACCTCGTCGGGCACCCAGATGATCTCTCTGATGACGGATCAAGCACCGTGGGCCTGGGACTCGTGGGCCGATGTGGACTGGATCGAGCATACGCCTGAGTCGGGCACCTCTTCTGCCTATATAGCTATAAGTGTGGACGATAGCAGCCTGCTACCGGGGCGCTACGACGGACATTTGACCATCACGGGTGGCAACCGCACCTGGACGATTACCGTGCGAGTGCATATCAAGCCTGTGGGAAGCAAGACGGTTTTTCTGCAGAATGGCCTTGGTGGCTATAATGGGGCTGAGGATACTTATCTGAGCGAGTGGGCGCGTGATGAGAACTATGCGATGGCATGGAGCTTGTACTGTCGCGCATCTAATGTCATGGTGCCCATGATTCGTTTCGACCTGTCGGAGGTGGAACCAGCGGCGATTCTCCACGAGGCCACTTTGGATCTGTTTGTGACGCATGGAAGCGAAGACTACTGGCTTGTGGCTGGCGTGTACGAGGTGATGCGTCCATGGGAAGTTGAGGCAGTGACTTGGCGACAGGCGATGAATGGCGTAAGCTGGCAAGCTTCGGGAGCTCAGGGAAGCGAAGACGTCGCGCGGGATATGAGCTACGAGAGGATCTTGTTTGATGAAGGCAACTGGTATTCCTTCGACGTCACCGATATGGTGCGCAGTTGGCTGAGGAATCCTAGCTCTAATAATGGGCTGTTGCTGAGGGCTATCAAGGATAGCCGGGAGTACCGTTTCTACTCGTCCGACCATCCCTCAGCAAACTGGCGGCCTAGACTGGCAATCACGTACACCACCATACAGCCAACGGCGACGCCTACCATCACGCCTACACCGACTCCTACCGCTACGCCGTCGCCGACCCTGCTGCCAACGACTGTGCCGCCGTCCACCGCCACACCTTCGCCGCTGCCGCAGGCCTGTCTACCACTGGTATTGAAGTAGGCGGAGAGGCCCTTCGTGGGGATTACTCCCGGGGAGGATGTTCGTGAAGGCGAGCAGACACTACCTCAACATAGTCTCAGTCAGGAGATATCATCTATGCGTCGTCATCGCAAAGCGCAGAGCCACGTACTTCTCGCTCTAAGCATCTTCGTCAGTCTCTCCTTCTGTATAGTGTTTGGGGCTGCTCCGAAGCTGGCCGCCCAATCTTCTGCGAACCTGGGAGGCACCCTCCCTCCCCCGACTATCCCGGCAGAGCCGAGGGCCTACCTCCCGTTCGTCGAGGGCGCGGGGATGGTGGCACCCACGATTCCCAGCCCGACGGCCACCCTGGTACCCACGCTGCCCTCGCCTACGCCGAGCTGCACGCCCTCGCCAACCAATACGCCAGAGCCGACCGCCACTCCTACCCCGAGCCGCTTCCGACTGGAACTGGGCGGCATGAAGTCGTACTGGGGCGACCTCCATCATCATTCGGCATATTCGGGAGGCGGTGAGCGCCGGGGAACGGGTGCTCCAGCCGTCCACTACCGGGATGCGCGAGATGGGGAAGTGGACTTCTTGGCTTTGACGGAGTACGATGCAGCCTTCGACGAATTTCAGGAGAGGTGGGACAGCCTAGGACAGATTGCCGATGCTTACAACGAGGATGGGGTTTTCCTGGCCTTGCGAGGCTTTGAGTGGACCCGATCCTGGGGACATATCAATGTCTTCAACACGGATTCCTTCGTGACCTTCATGCCCCTCATGGACTTCTACGAGTGGCTGGCGTCTCAGCCCGGGAGCCTGGCGGACTTCAATCATCCCTACAAGACGACACCTGAGGGCTATCATTGGGACCAGTTGGATTTTGCCTATCATGCTGCCGGCGATGAACACGTGGTTACCATCGAAGCGGATCCTACTTATGGCGAGCCCCCCTGCCGCTTCGAGTGCATGTATCAGGCTGCGCTCTACGCGGGATGGCACGTTGGTCCGGTGGGCTACAGTGACATGCACGATCTTCCAAATGACCCTCTGACTGACAGCAACAAGGGATACGGTATCATGGCACCATATCTCACGAGAGAGGATCTCTTTGATGCCCTCCGGGCTCGCCGCACCTTCATGAGTATGGACGACGGCGATTTGGCTATAGCCATGCGGGTCAATGATGTTTGGATGGGATCATCTGTGCCCTGGAGTGATACGCTGGATTTCGAGATCGTAGCTGGTGACGGCAGCGGCGATGAGATCGTGGAAATGGAGTTGGTGAGGGGCGGCCCGTGTGGGATAGAAGTTGTGGAGACAGTGCAGCCCCATGCGTCAGAATATACCTGGCGGCTCACGCGACCGGCAGACGGAGGTTTCTACTACGCTCGGGCCAGGCTGGGACGTACACAAGAGGGGACGGGTCTGTACCTTCGGGCCTTCACGGCTCCGGTATGGATCGGTCAGCAGGCGTCTTGTCCGTCATGGTCCGAGAAGATGTCTATCTATGCTCAGGCGGATACGTGCATAGAAAGCTGGCATGGGGGGGAGGCGAACTATGGCTCTGACTGGACCATGCGTGTGGGCTACGATGGGGCTAAGTCAGCACTACTGATGTTCGATTTGGCGGGGATTCCAGAGGGCGCTGCGGTGACGGCGGCGAAGTTGTACCTGTACAGCTATGACACGTACGAGGAAGGGCAGGGGCCACCCAGTCAGTATGTTTCCGCCTATGCTCTGCGGCGGCCTTGGGTAGAGGACGAGGCCAGTTGGATGAGAGCATCGGATGCTGAGGCATGGGGGGGACCAGGCTGCTATGATGCTGCCGACTATGACGGACGCATGATGGCAGTAGTCGATGTACGGCCCAAACAGGCAGAGCATGAGATCCCGTTCCCTTACGTGTTTGATCTTACCTCGATGGTGCTGAGTTGGGTGGCCGAGCCGGAGAGCAATCAGGGGCTGTTGTTGAGGGCCTGCGGTGGGGCGACGGAATATAGCTTCGTCTCGTCAGATTGCTCGACCAAGTCCTCCAGGCAGCCCCGGTTGGAGATCTGGTATATGCCGTGAGGGCTCGGTCGGGAGACCTCACCCAACGAGACGATCTGGTATATGCCGTGAGGGTTCGGTCGGGAGACCTCACCCAACGAGACTTCTGTGATGGGCAAGGTCTCCTGACCGCAGCCTTGCGTAATCGTGGGAGGGCTCGGTCATAGGTTCTGCGGGCTTAGGGCTCAGTCAGGAGACCTCGCCCAGCGATTGAACGCTTTTCTAGTGGCGGTTAATTAGAAGAAAGGTGCGGGATCATGGGTTCGGATGATTATTATCGGATGCTCTTCGAGCATATTGGCGTAGGCATTGCTGTCGTGGAAGATGATGGTATCATTGTCACTGCTAATGCGCTCATTGAGGAGGCGAGCGGCTATCCCCGAGACGAAATCGAGGGCCGCATGCGTTATACGGATCTGTTCTTTCATGGCGATCACGACCCCGTCGCGGAGATGAAGTCCAGATCCGATGACGACGATCGCTATCCCGTGCGCTACGAGGCTCGGCTCCGGCGCAAGAATGGTGAATATCTGGATGTCTACGTGAGCGTCGGCATGGTTCCTGGAAGCAGTCGGGTCATCCTGGCGTTTCTTGATATCACTGAATGGGTGCAGATGCGCGAGAAGCTCGTGCATGCCGAGAAGCTCTCTGTCGTGGGCCAACTCATCTCTGGTGTTGCCCACGGGCTCAATAATCCCCTCACCCCCATTCTGGGATTTGCTCAATTGACTCAGGGAAAGGGCATTGACGAAGAAACGAACGAGGATCTGCGTCGGCTGTGGGAAGGGAGTCAGCGTGCTTCGCGCATCGTGCAGGACCTTCTGGCAATTGCACGGCGTCGCGAGCCAGAACCAAGTTATGTGGACATCAATGAAATCATCGAGAGTACAATCGATCTGGTGGACTATGAATTAGAAGTGGATGATATCGAGATACGCCGGGAACTAGACCCGGAATTGCCCTGGACCATGGCTGACCTATATCAAATACAGACTGTGGTTCTCAACCTGGTGAACAATGCGCATCACGCCATGAATGAAATCCGTGGGAAGAGAGTGCTGACTCTGCGGACTTCCCTGCGCACGAAGGAGATTGATTCGCACGGAGCGACAGCCAGCTTCATTTGCATTGAGGTGCAGGACACCGGCCCAGGGATTGCGCCGGCCTTGCAGCCCCATCTCTTTGAGCCCTTCTTCACCACCAAGGCGGTTGGTGAAGGGACTGGTCTCGGGCTCGCGATTTGCGAAGGAATCGTAGAGAAACACAATGGTACCATCGCAGTCAAGACCTCCTTAGACAGTGAGGTTGACCCAGAGATCTGTGGGACCACTTTCATTGTGGAGCTTCCGGTAGTCGAGCGCCAGTACGAGTATGCGACAGCCATCTTGCCCGGCTTCGAGCAACGAAGTCCGACCGGATTGCGTGTCTTGGCGGTGGATGATGAGGAAGCAACTCGTTCGTTGCTGATACGTATCCTTGAGGAAGATGGTTACCAGGTAGTCACGGCGAGGAATGGTGAGGAAGCCCTGACGTATCTCCGCGCGCGGGAGTTTGATCTGGTGATTGCCGATTTGAAGATGCCGCGCATGAGTGGTCAGGAACTCTTCTGGTGCATGGAGCGGGAGTGGCCGGAGCTAGCACAGCATACTCTCTTCATCACGGGAGACGTTATCACTCCGGCAACGCAGCATTTTCTTAGGCGGTTGAGCAATCCTGTGTTGAACAAACCCTTCTATGTTGATGATATTCGGAAGATACTGTCCGAGGAAGTGATCCCCGGGATCAGATGTGGCTGGCCGGAGTCAGAAGATCCGGATTGAAGTTGAGAAGTCAGGGCACCGGGATCCAAGATTAGGGAGAGTCTATACGGGTGAGACCGGAAGGAAGTTGTGGGGGGATAGCAGATGAATGTATGGTTAAAAGGCCAGACGCTCTCCCTGTTGTGACACTACAGGATTGCAGCACGGAAAGGCACGCTATTTTGGTTGCGCTGGACTTGACTTTCAAGTGAATGCAGGAAAGGCAAAAACGAAGGGAAGTTCAAGGGCTTGTGGAAAACCGCCTGAGCTCCTTGTTTCATCGCTTCGCCGGCCTTTTCTTCCGTAGGGAAACCGGTGATCATCACAACAAGTACGGATGGGTCCGCTTGCTTGAGCCTCCGTAAGACCTCGAAGCCACTCATCCCGGGCATCTTGACATCCAGCACAACTACTTTGAAGGGATGCTCTTGGAACCTACGCACGGCAGCTTCCCCGCAATCTGCGGTCTCTACTTTGTAGCCTTCCCCCGTCAGGATGTCGGATAGCAGTGCGCGAATGACTGGCTGGTCGTCAACGACCAGAATGCGAGAGCCAGATTTGGGGCTAGCCAAGCCATATTTCCACATATGCTTCCAACTCCTCTGCCAGGGTGATGGGATGTCGGTAAGGTTGTGAGACCTGCATTGTCATTGTAGCAGAATTATCACAGTCGTTGCGTGAAGTTCGAGTAAAAGGGGCATTAAGGATACGCTAATTTCGCCTCGTTTTCGAGAACACAGGTCTTGGGTAGTCACTCTCGGATCTGATGTTCTCAGCGGGTTTTCGGTGTAATGGTGGCGGCTACTTGGACCAGCGGTCCTCGACGATGAAGTGAGACTGTTGGGTTTTGAGGATCCTGGGTATGGATGTCGAGGAAGAGGCGGGAGTTTTCTGGGGCTTCAGACAGGTCGCCCCCTCGAAAGAGGGGGCGACGACACAAGGAGGAGAGGAGATGCCATCTGTCGTGTGCTGGCCAGGGACCGTTAGGTTTGGACCTTGCACGACAGGGCTGGCCCTTTGGGAGGGGATTTGTCAATCCCCTTGGAATAGGTAAACTAAGATGTGCCTCAGTATCGGACCATCAGGGTCCACTACTTAGACGGGAATGGTTTCCAGATCATCGGCAGGTGCAAGGGCAACTCATCCGAAATCTTGGCAAGGGACACTCTAGAATTCGCCGCGCTAACAACCTCAGGCGACGGACTGGCCAGTCCCAGCGGTTGCATCTTCGTGGCCTGTTTGGTCGCCTCGGATGTTTCTGCAAGCACAGGCGTATTGTTGGGAACGGTAGTACTGTCGGCGCATTGCACCAACATCGTTCTCACCAGTGCCTCTTTAGGGGCGATCTCCTGTGCGCTTGCTGTGATTCGATTGGTGATGGCTGTATCGCCGAGGACCGATGCCGCTAATTGCACCGTGATGTGCAAGGAAATGCTTTCCTCGGGCAGCAGGGTGCCAATACCCCAGGTGACCGATCCTGCGAATGAATCCAGATTTGCCCCTGGGCTGGAGTCGCCAGGGAGGAATTCGGTCAAGCCGGGCAGGACATCCGTGAGTGTAACGCGAGTCAATGGGTGCTGGCCGCTGTTCTCAAGGGTAACGTCATAGGAGTGCTTCTCTCCTGCGCAGATGGCGTTGCTGCTAGCGGTCATGGTGATCTTGGCTCCGTGGCCACTGGTGCGGTAGACGCCTGTCCCCTTATCTGGGTTGGAGGTGGCTACGTAGAGTTCCTTCTTGAAGACCACAGCGGCCGAGGTGCCTTTGTCACCCATTTTGCTGAAGCCAGACTCATTACTCTGGATCCAATGAACGCCATCTTGGGAGTACCATATCTCTGCCCCCCCCCTCGCCGGTGACCCCGGCGAAGAGCGAACCTTCGTGGACTACCAGGGTCGTCAATCCAGAAGCTGCGGGCCAGCTATCGGCCTTGATCCAGTTCAATCCGTCATGTGTTCGCCACAGTCCGCTTCCGTTGACGTCGTTGCTGCGCGTTCCTGCGTAAAGGATGCCTCGGTGGATGGCCATTGAGCTGATCTCCACGTTGCTGGTATCGCCGAGTCCGTCTGATGCCATCAGCTTCCATGCCTTGCCTTCGGTGGTGCGCCAGATCTGGGCTCCAGTGGCCTGGTTATAAGTACCGGCATATAACGCTCCGTCGAACACGGTCAGGACTTGAATCTGCTCGTTGTGCGGGTCTCCGAATCCACTCACATTGGCCTGAATCCAGTCAGTGCCGTTACTGGTCCGCCAGACCTGAGCGCCCTGGGAGAAGTTCCACGTTCCGGCGTAGAGCGTATCCTCGAGGACCGCCATAGAAAGAACCGCCCCGTTTGTTGCGTCGCCGAAGCCGTTGTCCTGTACCGCTTCCCAACTGAGACCGTCGGAGCTCCGCCAAATCGTTGCGCCGGACACTGTGTTGTAGGTGCCCGCGTAGAGCGCCCCGCTGAAGGCGGTTGCGGCGATTACACCTTGATTGTGGGTGTTGCCGAGACCGCTGCTAACGACCGGGAGCCATTCTGCCCCATCAGGGGAACGCCAGATCTCTGCGCCCAAGGGGTTCCACGTACCTGCGTATAGATGGTCGCCGAAGACGGACAGAGAGCCCACCCACCAATTCTGACTACTCCCGAAGCCACGGGCGTTTGTCTGCTGCCAGTCTAGCCCCTGGGCGTTTACGCTTGGCGTGCAGAGAGGCAGCATCAAGAGGACGATCAGTATGACCTCCGTTGGCCGGATGCTCTGTTTGCTGTACATCTCAGCGCTTATCCTCAGGGGTTTCTCTCACACGCCTGCTTTCATTATGGGGCCCTTGGATGAAAGCAGGATGAAAAAAAGCTGGCGCGACCGTTATAGTTTTTCCAGCTAGGAGTTTTATCTTGCCCCATTCCTGGGAGCAAATGATTCTCTAGAGTAGATGACTCTCCAGAGCAGATGACTCTCCAATGATACAACACGGAGCGCATTGAGAAGTGATGGACGCATATTGTATTATGACGCCAAAGTAGAGTGAGAGTTGCGATGGCGAGGGCTTGAAGCATGGATTCTCGAGTTGCCGTGAGGTCGGTTCTAGATGATGAGTCTTGGGAATGGGTATAGGGCTTGTTGGCATTGACCGCGTGCGAATAGATCGGGCAGTGCTTGGGCCTGAGCGCTAGACGGCCCTGAGGAGGGGGGACTCCTCAGGGCCTCAACAAGGGGGAGGAAGGACATGCTAGCTTGGTTTAGCTAGCATGTATTATGACCGAAGATGACGACAGGGATTGTCTTCAGTAGGCTCAGCGCAGGTACTGCGTTCAGAATGACGGTTTGCTTAGATGAGGTTGTAGTACTAGTAGGGATTCTCTCTATGGGTGGAGGGGACGTTCTTTTCTTGCCACTGCCGGAGCGCGGCAAAGGTGGGATCACCCGGGAAGTAGCCGTAGATGCTGCAGAAGTACTCCTTCCCATTTCCTTTTTCCACTGCTCCGTGGGAGTAGTTCCAGAGGAGGTAGCCATCTACGCCATCTTCCAGGCAGCGCATAAGGTCTGCCTCGATCTTGCGGGCGCGTTCCTGTATGGCCGTGCTAGTAAGAGGGCGGCAGTTATCTTTGTAGGCCTGTGACCACACTTCGCCGATCAGTACGGGCTTTCCTAGCTGCTGCGCCGTATCCAGTTCCGGCTGGGGCCTTCGACTTGCCCGTTTGTGCACGCTCACTACGTCTATGGTGTCCAGGGCGTGCATGCGGTAGTAGTTGTGTTTCTCGACTTCGGTCCATCCGGCTTGCATGGTCCCGATGGAGACGGGACGGTCGGGGTCCAGGACCTTGATCTCGGCAGAAGCGGCGGCGACCCATCTATAGAGAGTATCCAAGCAGGACTGGCTCCCTCCCTCAGGGCCACATCCGGGCTCGTTCATCAGTTCCCAGATGATGATCTCAGGACGATCGCGGAAGCGTGTTACCACGCAGCGAGCATGTTCCAGATACTCGTTGCGCCCTTCTCCCTTGAACCAGGAGACGTCCTTGTGGAAGTAGTAGTCCACCAGTGTGACCACGAAGCGCATGTCATACCGGCGACCCAGGTCCAGCAGCCGCTCGAAACGATCCATATCGTAGCTTGATAGCAGCCAGAGCCGGATGGCGGTGACACCCTCACTGGCAAGATAGGCGACTACTCCTTCCACCTCCTCTTCGGGGAAACTCGGAGCGCTGAGGTAGTGGATGCATATCCCTGCAAAGGTGAAGGGTTGCCCGTCACACCAGAACTGATCTCCTTGGCGTGTGACGTAACCCATCTGGCTGGCCGATTTTGTAGTGTCCACTTGCGACTGAGAGCCTGACGAAGAGGGGGCAGTTGTGACCGGGCCTGCCCAATAAGGGATGTAGAGCGTTGCCAGTCCGGGCGAAGTAGCCGGAGTCGGTAGGGTGAAAGGGAGGGGATAGATCCCTGATGCAGGACCCTCATTTGGGCCGGGGTAGGCAGGGGAATACATCTTGCTGTCGAGAAGAGGTTCTCCTAGAACAGTGGTCGCTAGTCCCATCCCGATGATACACAGCAGGACCACAGTTGTGATTTTCTTACCCATGGTGTATTCTCCTACACTGTCGAGCATATCATAGCATGGAAAGGGCATGTGTCAAATGACTCGTTGGGTGGGAACTAGACGAAGAATTCCGAAGTCTCGGTGCTTTATCGGGAGGATGCGGAGTCAAGACTCTGTCTGTTCGGGAGAGCGGAGGAAGGTGCCAAGAAGACCTCGAAAGTCTTGGTTACACTATTTGTTGACGTAAAATCTCCGTAAAATCCAGAGACGGCCTAAAGTACGCAGCGGTTAGTGGAACTACATACTATATGTAGTCAATCAATGGACAATGCGTCTATATATAGTAGCTTTGAGAAAAGACTGAAGTTTTCTCTGGGTGGTGCAGTGCGTAAAACCCACGTAAATCCGTTGACAGGCAAATTGCCGTGTGATATACTTACCATAGCCCGGAGTACTCTCCGGCGTGTTTTATCTTGAGCAGGAGAACGGATTCGCCAGGGAGTCAAAGAGGGCCGTCAAAGGGGAGCGGGGACGGGTGTCGGCGAAAACCACATTGTGGGAATACGAGAAGCAACCAGGAGGTTAGACTGATGAATCGACCCGACCTTGCGATCACGGAATTTGCGCAGATCAAGGTTATTGGAGTTGGGGGTGGAGGATCTAATGCTGTCAACCGGATGATTGAAGCGTCACTTCAGGGCATTGAGTTTATTGCGGTGAACACCGATGCTCAGGCTCTCATGCTTTCCGATGCGCCTACCAGAATTCGCATCGGGAACAAGGTGACCAGAGGACTTGGTTCCGGAGGCAACCCCAAGATCGGGGCGCGGGCAGTAGAGGAATCGGCTGAGGAGATACACGAAGCCATCAAGGGGGCCGATATGGTTTTCGTCACTGCCGGGATGGGTGGCGGAACTGGTACCGGAGCCGCTCCTATCATCGCTAGTATGGCCAAGGAAGCCGGCGCCCTCACTGTAGGGGTGGTGACTCTGCCCTTCAGTTTCGAGGGGAGCCAGAGATCCAAGATAGCGGAAGAGGGCGTGGAAAACCTGCGGAAGGAAGTGGACACTCTCGTTGTTATTCCCAATGACCGGCTCCTGCAAGTCGTGGAGCAGAGGGTAACCTTGCAGGAGGCCTTCCGCGTAGCGGACGATGTCTTACGGCAGGGTGTCCAAAGCATCTCGGAGTTGATCACCGTACCAGGCTTGATCAATATGGATTTCAATGACGTGCGGACTGTGATGTCTGAGGGCGGTGCGGCTCTGATGTCGGTAGGCCGGGCGAGTGGTGAGAACCGTGCGACGGAGGCTGCGGAGAAGGCCATTCGCAACACTTTGCTGGATGTAACTGTTGACGGGGCCAGGGGAGTGCTTTTCAATGTTACTGGTGGGTCGGAGCTGACGCTGCACGAAGTAAACGAAGCCGCGGATGTGGTGCGTCGAACGGTGCATCCGGAGGCAAACATCATCTTTGGTGCAGTGATTGACGAGGCGATGGGCAACGAAATTCGCATCACCATCATCGCCACCGGCTTCCAGGCAGGGGTCAAGGTGCAACCTCGTTTTGTCGCCGACGAAAAGACAATAGCGTTTCCATCACGGGCTTTCGAGAGCGACAATCTGGAGGTACCGGCTTTCCTTCGCCGCCGCTAGAAGCGGAGGGTACGTCGAAACTCTTCCTTGGGGGAGGATGGGTGGAACCGAGAGAGAAAGATAACGCGGTGATACCACGCTGCTACGAGTGCGGAAGACCTGTCTTCAGCAAACGAGAGCTGGTGTATTGCTGCGTTGCATTGGGGCAAGCTACTCTGTGGGGAGTGCGGCTGGAAAAGGACACGATTCGCCGCCGTCCTTTTCACCGTGAGTGCTGGCGGACTCGCCGCCACCGAGAGCTGGTGGCCTGGATGGTGGCTTTGGGAATCCTGTCTGCCCTCATTCTTGGGCCAGCTCTGGCCAATCTTCTTAGATAAAGAGAATACTGCCCGCAAGAAAACCCTGGTTTGTTTATCCTCAAGCTCACCCTTTCTGTGATGGCCCCAGGTGACCCCGGAGCACCCGGCCAGTGTTGTCAACGGTGACGAAAGCGTGCTCGTCCACCTTGTTCACCAGGGCGACGATGTCCGAGACCTTGCGGCGCTTGACTACTGTCGTAACAACATACACGCTGCCTGTCAGTCCCTTCCCGATGACCTCTGTGGCCCCATAACCCGCGTCCCGCAGAACCGAGGCGATGGCGACTCCGTTGGTCTGGGAGATAGCCTGAACCGTCATGTAACCCAGGGCTAGTTTCTCCTCCAGGATAAGTCCCACCAGGGTTCCGGCGGCGAACCCCCCACAGTAACCCAGCACATTCCAGATATTACCCACGTTCTGCAGCACGTTGCTGATGGCCAGGATGAAGATCAGTGTCTCGAAGAAACCGATTGCCGTGGCCAGGTACTTCTGCCCCCGAATGGCCACCATTGACCTCACTGTGCCCATCGAGACGCTCACTACGCGGGCCGCGAAGATCAGCAGGCCTCCCAGGATTGGATCCATGTAGTTGTTCTCCTTTCATTTCCCTTCGACAAACGAGCGCCCCAGACTTCGGAAGTCTCCGGCAAGGCCGCAGTTGTCCGTAATCTGTTTGGGAACCGCACAGAACCCAGCACGCCTCCCGCACGCGATAGACTTCCGGAATCTTTGCGTGATTGATCACGCTTCTCGCAGGCACTGTATGACTTCCGGTAGGCTTGCCCGCTTGCCGTACATCAGCAGTCCCATGCGGAACACCTTGGCTCCCGCCCACAACATGACTGGAATGCTTATCATTTGCGTGACAATGCTGGCGACGATGTCCACCGTGGGCACCTCGGCCATGGGAAGGCGCAGTATCATCATTGTGGAACCCGTGAGGGGGAACCAACTCATTATACGCGCCAAGATCATGTTGGGATTCGTGAATAGAAAACTGCTCACCATGTACGGCGCGGCGGCGGCCATGGAGAAAACGCCGGCGATCTGCTGTGATTCCCGGGCGGTGGTCCCCAGAGAACCAGCAGAAGCCATTAGTATGGCATAGATGGTGTAGCCCAGCACGTAGTATACCACTGCCAGTAACAGCACCTCGGGCTGTTCCATAAGAGGGATACTGATTGCCAGCAGTGCCGTGGCCCCTCCACTCAGCGCCGAGGCTGACAGTAGCCAGATGAGAATCTGGGTCAATCCTAAGGCCCCCAGGCCGATGACCTTCCCGGTCAGCAGTTCTTGGGCCGTGACTGAGGAGAGCACGACCTCGATGACCCGCGTCTCCTTCTCCTCGGCCACGCTTTGAAGCAGGTAGCCGGAGGAGGCGAAGATGGTCATGATCAGGAGAATGCCCATGAAGTAAGGGACCAAGAAGGTGGAAACGATACCCAGAGGGCCTCCCCCCTGAGCTTCTCCCGATGCTGAGAGCGTCACCGATTCGATCTTGAAGGGATTCGAAGCTCGCTGCTGCAGGGCGGGATCGACTTTGCCCCGCAGCAGATGGTCCACGAAGAAAGCCCTGGCCTGTCGGGAATCCTCAATGACTGCCGCCCCAAACCCGCTGCCCTTGTTCAAGACTGTCACGCGACCGTTGGTGATGTAATCTTCTCGAATGATCAGCAGGGTGGTGATCTCGTCGGCCAGCAGGGCTACCCGGCCTGCCTCCTCGTTGGCAAAAAGATGATACCGATCCTGGTAATCCTCGATGACGGGTGTGAAATAGCCTGCCGTTTGATCCACCACGCCGACTTCCTGTGGATCCATGCCCAACTGGTCGCTCAGGAACTCCATGGCCTGGCCGCCAAAGAAAGCCCCTATCAGCAGGGCGATCAGTCCCAGTAAAGGTATTATCACCGTCATGATGATGAATCCAGCGCGGCGCAAGTTGGTCATGTACTCGTGCTGGGCAATGATGGCGATCTTGTTCAGAGCGATCTTATTCATGGCGGTCCTCCTTGACGACGGCGATGAATATCTCCTCCAGGGGCACCGAGGCCACCTCGAAGACCTCCACGGGGATGTTGCGGTCCACCAATTCCCGCAGCAGCATCTGGGGCGAGGTGTCGGCGTCCAGGGTGAGGCTGAAATCGAGTCCATGCCGCTCCGCCTGCACCATGTCGGGCAGGGCCGCGATATCGGCGGACGTTCGCAGGCGCACCGTGTGGGGGGCGTAGTGGCGTTTGATCTCTGCTAGCTCTCCGTAGAGTATCGGACGACCGTGGTTGATCAAAACAATGCGGTCACAAAGTGCCTCCACCATGTTCAGTTGGTGGGTGCTCAGCACTATGGTCTTGCCCTCTGCTTGCAGATCCTGGATCATGTTTCTGATCAGCTCGACATTGACCGGATCCAGGCCCAGGAAAGGCTCGTCCATGACGATCAGTTCTGGATCATGGACCAGACTGGCCACGAACTGTAGTTTCTGCTGCATCCCCCGGCTCAGGTCCTTGACCTTGCGATTTGCCCAGTCTGTCAGTTGCACTCTCTCCAGGAGCATACCCGCCCGCTGCCTGGCTGTATCGCCGGGCATGCCTTTCAGACGTGCCAGATAGATTAATACTTCTTGAACCTTGAGGTTGCGGTAGAGTCCCCGCTCCTCGGGCAGATAGCCGATGTGGCTTCGAGCTGCCCCAGGCGGTTGCGAGAGGATCTCTATCGTGCCCGCATCGGCCTTGAAGATGTCCATCATGATGCGGATGGTAGTAGTCTTGCCGGCTCCATTAGGACCCAACAGGCCGAAGACATCCCCCGCGTACACGTCGAAGGAGAGGTCGTCCACAGCAGTGAAGCTGTTATACCGTTTCACCAGATTACTAACTTCTACTACCTTCTGAGGCATATTCTGCCAACCTCCATGCTTGTCACGTTGTTGTACAAGTCACCGTCAATGTATACGCCGGAATGGGGGCGGAGGTTGCATCGTGCAATCCGTCGCCCGCAGGCCGCATCAGTGGTTGCGCGTTGATGCCCCTCCCTCCGAAGTGGGCGTAGGCCCGGGGATGGTCGATTCGGGTGTAGGGATAGTGGGTTCAGGGGAAGGGGCCGTCGGCTCGGGTGTGAGCGTAGGCGTAGGTGTACTGTAAGGAGCTACCCATCCCTTGAAAACGAGCGGGAACTGTATCCAGGGACGTCGCCAGGTGGCACAATGGGAGACGCTCATATCATCCACCGCCAGCGCGCTCCAGGTACCCCAGTGCTCAACCACCATGGGGTTGCCAATATACAGGCACGCTGGCCTAAGGGACGAGACCACGCTTGCGATCTCGGTGCCGTCCACGGTGAGCGTGAAGGTGGAGTCCATGAGTTTGAGTTGCACCACGTGCCATTCCTCGTCGGAGGCGGATCCCACCCACGCGAGATCGCGCCGGCCCAGTGGTCGGACGAAGAACTCGCTCTCGGAGTGATGGATATAAAGGATATCACGGATGCCGCTGGGAGACGGATCGCTGTGCCAGTAGCGGCGACCATCGTAAGGGATGGTTCCTATGCCGATGGACGTTCCGTAGGCCGTGAGCCCGGTGTGGCGGAAGCGTAAGCGCAAGTCTAGCTCGTCTATGGAAGGGAAGACATCGTTGCGCCACAGGAGGGGGAAGCGGTTGCTGTATCCTGACGTCGATTCCAGGTGCAGCGTCGAAGCACTGATGGCTGCGCTTCCTTCGGCGAGGTTCAGCTCCCAGCCAGGGAGATCGGGATCGTCGAAGGTGTCTTCCCAGTAGGTTCCCCACGTCTCGCAGGTGGGCACGGGTATGCCGTCCGGAGTGGGTGTGCGCGTGGGCGTCGGACTGGGCGTCATTGTGCAGGTCGGCGAGGGCGTGGGCGTGCCGCTTACTACTAGACAGGCGTCGTCCCAATAGGAATCGTTGTGCTTCACGGCCCATATGGGCGCGCCCCGTGTGAATACCGTCACCGTGTCGCTGATGGCCTGGGTCGTGACGCTCAACTGAACGAATTCATCGTAGTGAAGGACGGGATTGGACCAGACGATGTCCTCTGAACTCCAATCGGCGCCTCCGGTGGGATCAATGCCCACCGATACGACGTAGTCTCCGGGCAGCGTGGATTCCCACGGGTCGTCTATGCGGTTTGACCAGACTTGCACCCAGATGGAGAAGGTGACCCAGCTCTGGGCAGGAACGCTGGCCTGCTGGTAGAAACCAGCCGTGTGTGTTGCGGTCGTATTGAAAAACATCTGGGAGGCAGGCCGTGACCGGACTCGCAGCGGCCCTGGCTCCGGGTGTTCGTTCTCGTCCCACTTTTTGTATTCCGGGCGGCGGTTATACCACTCCAGGTTGCAGTTGGGATCCCCCGGCGGGCAGACGGGCACGTTGTCGTACCAGGGATGCCAGCCCAGGGGCAGTTTCAACTGGTCCTGGGGCCCGGCCCCTGGTGTGTAGGGATCGGGGCAGGTCCGGTAGTCGTTTTCGAAGCCGGCGTTGATGAGCAGATTGTCGGCACAAGGGCCAGCTAGATGCTGGTCCGCCGACGTCAGGGTGGCCAGCAGTGCCATAGAGACAAGGAGGAGGGCGAGTAACAACACTTTTCGCAGCATCTCAGACACCTTTCCTCTTACAAGGTTACCACGTCTTGGTGCTCTGGTGAATCAGAACCCGCGTAGTCCGCCTAAATATAGCATAGTTCTGGCAATGGGGCAATTGGGATAAGCTATCAGCGACAAGCGGTCAGCTATCAGCTTTCAGCCTCTCGGTGACAGGGGCTAGATCCCCTCTGTTCAGATCCCTCTGTTCGGCAAGGTCTCCTGACCGCCGCCTGGGAGCTCGGTGACCTCACCAAAGGCTCCTAGTCCAATAGAGGTCCTTCGTTCGGCGTGGAAGTCTGTTGGTAATTCTGCTGGCCTGGGCTATAATGTAGTTGCCATGCATGAGGAACCGAGTACCAGTCATCGATGGGGAAGGTACTCTGTCAGGAGACACTTTAATGGGGGAGGTCTCCTGACCGACCTCTTCCTGGAGATGAGAGAGGGATCGGTCAGGAGACCTGTCCCAACAGTGGGATCGATCAGGAGGCACTCGCCCAACAGTCAAGAGGCACTTACCCAACACAGACATAGAGAGGAGATATCATGGCCAAACCACACAAGCACGCTGGATCAATCTGTTTCGTTCTCACTGTTCTCGCTCTTCTAGGGGCTATCGTCGGCATCATGCGATCAAGCCCGTTGATAGCGATCGTCCTGCTACTGCCCACGGCTATCTATGAAGTATACCGAACTGAGGGGGAGTCAACGAAATGGGCGTCTCGGCTCTTGCTGCTTCTCCTCGCAGCCGAAATTGTCTTGATCGTGGGAAACATCAGCTTCAACCTGGCCGATTTCCTGGGTTCGAGTGAGAAGCTGGTGGCGGGCTATGTGGTGCCACTGGGAGACGTCAAGGTGGTCGGCCCGGCCGTCATGGCCGTCCTGGCGGTGATCCTCTTCACGCGCACTCGTGGACGTTACACCCGCTGGCTGGCGGCCATCATCTTCTTCTCCGCCTTCGCCATCTTGTACGCGCTGGACCCGGTCATCTTCGAGACGCTGGTGCGCTTTGGGGTGGAGGAGGGGCTGGAGAGGATACGGTGAAGAGGGAGGCGGAGGTATGGGAGTGTGGGGGTGTGGGGCGAACCTCCCGCAGGTTTCTTCGGTTGAGTGACAGCGTTGGGGACAGGTGAAATCGGTGTCGTGGCCGGGAGGTACTGGGGGAGCGAACCTGCGGGAGACTGATCCCCCCACCCACACCTAGCCACTCTCTTCCGACCGGATCACCTTCTCCATCTCCTCCGTTTGCTCCTGGCTCAGGGACTCCACGCGCGCTCGGCCAGCAGCTCTGCAATCTTCTCCTCGGTCCGTTTCACCATCCCTGGTCGTTGACAGCCCTGCCTTACAGGCTTATAATGGACTTGCGCCTTTTCATCCACGATTGTCGTATCCAAGTGAGGAGGAATCATGTCTACACCGGGTATTGTCATCGAGCCTGCCGTAACCGATCGACATAAGATGGAGTTCATCAAGTTTCCGCTTTGGCTTTATCGTAAGCACCTCAAG
>JAKLPW010000185.1 GCA_022013675.1 Anaerolineae bacterium
CAGAATGAGGTAGTCTCCCTTGGCTCCCGGCACTTCGAGATTCGCGTCGGGCATCACGCCGCGATCTCTGGTCTCATACCCTACTTTGCTTAGAGCTAGCAGCAGATTCTCGTGCACCAAGCATGCGAAGCGATAGCTGTCGTCACTAAAAAGCCGCTCGGCACAATAGAGGGTCTGCGTGCCTCCCACATCCTGAGCATCAGCACCGTAGTACGCGTTCTGGTGTATGGAAAGCAAGAGATCCGCGCCGGCCTCGTTGACCAGATCCACCCTCGCCAGGACTTCATCGCCAGAATCAACTTCTCCGTCCTCATTCAGATCCAGCCGCTGCTCCGAGTTGATCCGGTAGTCTGCGTCTCGTATCAGCAGTACCCGATAACCGGCCGCCCTCACTCGCTCGGCTATCTTTAGCACGATGGCAAGATTGGCTTCCTTCTCACTGAAGTCCATGTGCCCATCGGCATCGAAGTGACGTCCCCCAAAATCCCTGCCACCGTGCCCCGCATCAATCGCAACCAGAGGAGGCAGAGGCGTCTGTGTGTGGGTTGGTCTCGGAGTAACGGAAGGTGTGGTGGTCGCCGCCGCTGTCCGCCTTGGGAGATTCGTGGAAGTGGCAACCACCGAAGTGGCAACCACCGGAGGGATTTGAGTAGCGGAAGCGGTCGCCATGGGAGAAAGAGGTGTCCCAGATCCCGCATCTACGGCACACCCCGATAACATTGTTAGAGCAACCATGGCCACCGCCAGAACAACAAGCAGCCTCAGAAAGCTCCAGGATTCCATTCGATGTCGTGTTTGCAGATCCTTCAACAGAATCCCTTCACCGAGCGGCCTCAAATTGCCTGGCCCGCCCTATCTTCCTTCATCCCTAGAGCACGATGATATAGATTGATGTACTTCCGCGCCGAAGCCGTCCAGGAGTAGTCGGCGGTCATGCCACGCAGCACCAACTGCCTCCACACATCCCCATGCTTGTAGGTTTCCAGAGCCCTGACGAGAGCCGCATAGAGTGCCATGCCAGTGTACTCCTGAAAGGAGAAACCGTTGCCCTCTCCCTCGACTGCATCAAAATCGCGAACTGTGTCAGCCAGTCCGCCCGTCGCCCGTACAACGGGAACACTACCATACCGCATAGCAACGAGCTGTCCCAGTCCACAAGGCTCAAAACGCGAAGGCATCAGAAAGATATCCGAACCAGCGTAGATGCGTTGGGCGAGAGGCGTGTTGAAGGTCAAGAACACCGCCATTCTGTCCGCATAGCGCCGGGCAAGGTCGCTGAAGAAGTCGTGATATTGCGGTTCCCCTGTGCCAAGGAGCACCAACTGGAAGTCCAGGTTCTTCATGGCCGGCTCTATGATCTCACCGATCAGGTCAAAGCCTTTCTGATCGGTCAACCGCGAAATCATGCCTATCAAGGGCACGTTGCCATTCTCAGAAAGGCCGCCTTCGCGCTGTAAGGCGAGCTTGTTGGCCGTCTTCTTGTCCAAGGAACTCACGTCGAAGTTCTGCTCGATATACTCATCCGTCGCTGGGTTCAGCGTCTCGACGTCAATGCCATTCAGGATGCCAAAAAGCCGGTCGCGCCTATCGCGAAGAATGGGATCCAGCCTCTCGCCAAACTCCGGCGTCAGTATCTCCTGGGCATACGTTTCGCTGACAGTATTGATTATGTCGGAATAGTAGATACCACGCGCCATCAAATCTACAACCTCGGCTAGATCGGCCACCTCCGCATGAGATAGGAATCCGTACTCAGCAATCCCCGCGATCTCCAAGACACGGTACCCAAAGATCCCCTGGTAGGCCAGGTTATGGATCGTGTAGACCGTAGCGACATCAGCAAAGAAGGGATCATCCGCATAGATAGTCTTGGTCCAGTTCGGGATGATAGCCGTATGCCAGTCATTGCAATGTATGATGTCTGGGCACCAGTCCAGTTCAGGGGTCTTGAGCATCTCCATTGCCGCCCGGCAGAAGAAAACGAACCTCTCCGCATCATCCGGATACATATAGATCCCATCGCGGTCGTAGTACTTGGCATTGTCTACCATGTATACCGGCACGTCCGCGCCAAGAGTCCCTTGAAGGATTCTTGCGTTCTCGGTCTCCGAGTCCATGGGCACAGGGAAAGGGGGCACCACCTCAACCAGGCCGAACTCCTCCCTACCGATACGGCCATACCGTGGCATCGCCACCCGGATGTCATGCCCCAGAGCCTTGATCGCCTTGGGCAGAGAACCCGCCACGTCGGCAAGCCCCCCGGTCTTGGCAAAGGGTATCACCTCCGCCGCGAGAAACAGTATCTTAAGTGGCTTTTTCGTTGCCATACACGCTTCCCCTTCCTTTCATCAAAGACCTGACTCAAGTGCACGATGCACAGGGATGCCTCTGCTACTCCCAGCCAGTGATCCAGGCGCATACTCCGGCCAGCCCAACACAGCTCAAGGCCATGACCAGCCGCTGATACCAGAGCAACTCTACATCCTTGGAAGCCCAAAGGAAGATTATTACCATCCCAACCGCCAAGACGACCCAGGTTGCGACCCGGGGATGTTCTTCCGCGAATCTCTTGAAAGAAGCCAGCATGCTCACCTCATGCCACGTGGTCATTGACTCGCCCGAAGCGGTCGAGCCACTCTTACCGCTGCAACGTACCCTAGTTTACCAGATTTCCCATATGCTGTCCAGGAAGCCTGACCAAACATACCTCTTCTTGACATCTACTGGCAATCATCGTACAATCCTAATATCAACCTGCTCCTGACGCTCGCTATGGCGCATCCTCAGGAGCTTCACTCTGTTACACCCGAGCGCCTATCACCACACGAGTGGAGGTCCACACATTGTCCAATTCATCATCTCACGTTATGTCCAGTATGTTTCCCGCCAGAATCACTCGTCTCGGCGAACTATCCTACAATCTCTGGTGGAGCTGGAACCACGAGGCCCAGTCCCTCTTCACTATGCTGGACGCTCGACTCTGGGAGCGTACTCATCACAATCCTGTCAAGTTCCTGCGCACTCTCCTACCCCAACGGTTGCAGGCGGCCGCCCAGGATCAGACTTTCCTGCGCCTCTACGACAAGGTACTTCGGGACTTCGACCTCTACATGCAAAACGGGGACAAGTCCTGGTACACCCGGACTCACCCAGACTTGCAGAACGAGACCATCGCCTATTTCTCGGCGGAGTTCGGCCTACACGAATGTCTGCCCATTTACTCTGGCGGACTGGGTATACTCTCGGGCGACCACTGCAAAGAAGCCAGTGACCTGGCCCTCCCCTTCATAGGCGTGGGCTTCCTCTACCCTCAGGGCTACTTCCACCAGTACATCTCGCCCGACGGCTGGCAGACAGCCGCCTATCCCAGATTGGACTTGTCCAGCGTGCCCGCTATTCCGGCCAGAACCCCCGATGGTAAAGAGATAATCATTCACGTGGAGCTTAACGGCCAGGTTGTTCACGCCAAGATATGGCAGATCAAGGTAGGGCGAACGACTCTCCTGCTCATGGACACCGATGTCGAATCGAACGCACCTGAGCTTCGCGACCTGTTTGGGAGACTGTACGGCGGTGACCAGCGGGTACGGATCTCCCAGGAGATCGTCCTGGGGATCGGCGGAGTTCGAGCCCTGCGCGCCATGAACATCAATCCCACCGTCTGGCACATGAATGAGGGGCACTGTGCCTTCCTCGTGCTCGAGCGTGCCCGGGAGATGATGCAAGAAGGAGCCAGCTTCGCAGAAGCATCGGAGGCCATCAGGGCCGATACGGTCTTCACCACCCATACTCCCGTTGCCGCCGGGCACGATGAGTTCCCCTTCCAGTTGATGGACGAGTACTTCTTTCACTTCCGCGAGCAGTTAGGGCTAGACCGTGAGGAGTTCCTCTCGCTTGCCAGACATGATCAACCCTGGGGGCCGACCTTCAGCATGACCATCTTGGCGCTCCGCATGTCGGGCCGACACAACGGGGTGAGCAAGCTGCACGGGGAAGTGTCCCGCAAGATGTGGAGCTTCCTCTGGCCCGAGAAGCCGGCCAGCGAAACCCCGATTAGCCACATCACCAACGGCATTCACACGCCCACGTGGCTGGCTCCAGAGTTGCTTCAGCTATACGACCGTTACCTGCAACCAGATTGGATCGAACGCATCGACGATCCCCAGACCTGGGCGGGCATCAAGGAAATTCCTGATGAGCTGCTCTGGAACACCCACCAGCACCTGAAACGCGAACTCCTGGACTTCGTCCGCCGAGGCCGCCAGGAGGAATGGTCACACCGAGAATCTTCCTCTTCGCAGATACTCGCGTCGGGCACGCTTCTGGACCCCGACATCCTGACCATCGGATTCGCGCGCCGGTTCGCCACCTACAAACGAGCCACACTGATCTTCAGAGACGCCAACCGCCTTAAACACATTCTGAGCAATTCCGAACGTCCCGTACAGATCATATTCGCCGGCAAGGCCCACCCACAAGACGAGGGCGGTAAGCGGTTGATACAACAGATCTACGGATTCGCTCAGGACTCGGGCTTTGCGGGCAGAATCGTTTTTGTGGACAACTACGATATCGCTCTGGGGAGACAGCTTGTACAGGGAGTGGATGTCTGGCTGAACAACCCCCGGCCGCCCCGCGAGGCCAGCGGAACGAGTGGCCAGAAGGCCGCCCTGAATGGAGTGTTGAACCTCAGCATCCTGGATGGCTGGTGGTGTGAGGGCTACAACGGTCACAATGGTTGGGGTTTTGGAGAAGATCGCGAATACCCCAGCGAAGATGCTCAGGACGCAGCCGACAGCACGGCGCTGTATACCTTGCTCGAGGAAGAAGTCGTACCCTTGTACTATGCCCGGAATTTCAGCGGCTATTCCCACGCATGGGTGGCGTATATGAAGGAAGCCATCTGTTCAGCAGCGCCGCAATTCAGTACCGCCCGCATGATCAAGGAGTACACAACCCGCCTGTACGTCCCGGCAATGCTCAAGAAGGGTTGGGAGTAGGAGAGAGGAGCGCGGGGATTTGGCAATCCCCTTCGAGCGAGGTAGTGGAGATTCAGCAATAACCCTAAGTCAGATTGTCGGAGCTGGATAGCAGGGCCTGGAGCCTCTCCCACTCCCTCTCCACACGCTCCCTCAGATCCTCCCTGGAACCATCATTCTCTATGACCACATCCGCCAGCTCCACCTTCTGCTCTTGCGAAGGCTGGGCCTCAATACGCAGTAAGACTTCCGCCCGCGATAGCCCTCGATTCTCCATCAACCGCTGCACCTGCAAGTCCCGCGCACAGGTTACCACCCAGACCGAATCGCAGCGCTCGGCCAAACCAGACTCGATCAGCTTGATGGCCTCCACGACCGCCACGGGACCAGGGACTTCCTCTCCCTGCTGAAGGCCACTCTCCTCCGGGTCATGCGCCTGCTCGATACCCATCAGGATACGCTCCGTCTCAGTCAGCACGGCCGGATGCACGATTTCCTCCAGCCTTCGCAGCGCTTTCGGATCAGAGAAGACCAGCGCTCCAAGTCGAGAGCGGTCAATACGATCACCAGGCCCGACCATCTCCTCGCCGAAGGCGTCCACGACCTGCTGCCACACTTCTGTGCCAGGCTCCATAAGCCGATGTGCCAGCTTATCCGCGTCCACAACGTGCGCGCCCAGCCCTTGCAGGATGCGAGCTACGCTGCTCTTCCCGGTAGCGATGTTGCCCGTCAGGCCGATGAGATACATGTAACGCCTAGCCACCCTCTCCGGAACTCTCTGCTGAGAGCTTCGCCCACCGCTCTAGACAACCCTCCAGCTCCGTCTGCACCCCCTGGTACTCGATGCTCAAGCTCTGCACCTGCCCCGTATCCAAAGCCCCGCTGGCGGCATTGAGATCCTTCTCCAAAGCCACCAACTTTCCCTCCAATTCAGAGATCGTCTCTTCCAGACCCGACACCCGTTGCAGATTCCGCGCCCCTCCTCGCGCACCAGGACGAGCCTTGGGCTGCCGTGCTGCCTGCCTACCATCCCCCGCGCTTGCCTGAGCTTCCTCGCGCCCCCTCTCCTTCTCTCGCGCTTCCAGATAGTCGGCGTAATTGCCCCGATAGGTCCACAGCCGCCCATCCCGTATCTCCCAGACCTCGCTCGCTACGCCATTGACCAGGTAGCGATCGTGGGTCACGAAGATAATCGTCCCGTCGAAGTCGGCCAATACACTCTGGAGGACCTCCTGGGCACTTATGTCCAGATGAGTCGTGGGCTCGTCGAGAAGCAAGAGATTGGCCCCCTGCAGAGTCAGCATCGCCAGGGCCACCCGCGAACGCTCTCCGCCGCTCAGATCGCCGATGCGCTTGAAGACATCATCATTGGAGAAAAGATAGCGTCCCAGCAGGCTTCGGGCTTGTCCCAAAGGCAGGTTCTTCACCGCGAGGATCTGATCCAGAATCGTACGCTCGGGGTCGAGGTCAGCATGGGTCTGGGCCAGGTAGCCCGCATGGACGTTCTGACCCAGGGATACCGACCCACTGAACGAAGGAATCTCCCCCAGAATAGTACGTACAAAAGTCGTCTTGCCCGAGCCATTGGGACCCAGAAAAGCCACTCGCGCACCCCGCATGAGCAACAAGTCACTGCTGCTAAAGAGCGGATGTGACTCCACTCCCTCCGCCAGACTATCCCGATACCCAACTTGCAGGTTCTTGCTGGAGAGAACCACGTCCCCGCCCCGCACGTGGGACTCCAAGGAAAGCCCCATGGAGCGCATTTCCCGAGGTCTTTCGAGCCGCTTGAGACGCTTGAGCATATGCTCGCGGCTGCGAGCCTCCTTCGTCCTCTGCCCAGCCTTATAGCGCCGGATGAAGTCCTCTGCCTTCTTGATCTCCTTCTGCTGAGCATCGTACTCAACTATGCGACGAGCTACGCGTTCTTCTTTCGTCTCCACGTAGTGGCTGTAGTTCCCCCGATACTCCTCGATCTGCTTGGACTCCATGTCCCACACTCGGGTCGCCACCACGTCGAGGAAATAGCGATCGTGCGCGACCACCACCAAAGCCTTGGGCCACTCCACCAGATAGGTCTCCAACCATTCCATGGCACTCAGATCCAGATATATGGTCGGCTCATCCAGCAAGAGCATATCCGGATCCTCCAGCAACAGCCTTCCCAGCAACGCCCGCGTGCGCTGCCCGCCACTCAGCATGTTGAGGGGATAATCGTCCTCCTCTTCGCCGAACCCCAAACCACTGAGCACGCGACGAATCCGGCTCTCGTAGAGATACCCACCCGCCGTCTCGAACTCAGGCAAGAGC
>JAKLPW010000186.1 GCA_022013675.1 Anaerolineae bacterium
CGACTGTGAACGCGCCACTCTCATCTGGAGTACATCGGGAGGATGTGCCAACTCCACCCTTGAACTCAAAGCAGCTCATACCCGTTCCTGCACCCACCGCCCCTTGCACGACGGGGCCACTCCTGGCTTCTTCGAGGGCCTGATAGACGTGTTCGCGTCGCACGTGTCGTCCTTGAGCGTCGTTCAGATAGCCGTCGTGACATTCCCCTACGACTACGTTGACGGTGGATGTGGTGATGGCGATGTCCGGATTACGCTCCAGGGACCATTCCAGCAGCGCATCGGCCACTAGCCAGACGTTCAGCGTGCTAGTCAGGAGGATGGGGCTCTCCAGTTGGCCCAGCTCCATGATCTGCGGCAGCCCCACGCATTTGCCGTAGCCGTTTATCACATCCACCCCGGCGGCGACCTTTTCTCTGTAGGGATTCCTGCCATGTGGCAAGATGGCCGTCACGCCGGTACGTATCGGGCCGCGACCCGGGACAAGCTTCCCCTCGCCCTGTATCAATGTGCAGTGCCCGACGAGCACCCCTTCCACGTCGGTGATGGCATTCAGGGGGCCACAAGGCAGGCGCCCCAGAGTGATGCCCAGGTCTCGGGATCGGGGGCGTTGTGTGCTTTCTTCGGTGACTCTCATTGAGATTCTTCGTCCTCCCATTGCAGCGTGCGCCGAACTGAAGATACGGCACTAAGAGCAAAGCCCTATGGGCTGGAGTTCAGTCCCCCAAGGAATGTCATCCTACGGCTGCTGGAGGGGGCCCATTTCCAGGATGCGATCCAGTCGAAAGACCCGCCGAGCCTCCCGCATGTGACAGTAAGCCACCAGGTAGACGTAGTCTCGGAGGGATGTCACACGCAGCGGTTTGACTATGCGCTCCGTCTCTTCGCCTTCGGCAGAGACGTAGCGGATGTACAGGTTACCCTCTTGGGCCAAGGCTTCTTCTATCGCGGGGGGGAGCGGGACCTGGCGCAGGGCCGGCATCGGGATGATTCCCCCTTGAGCTCCCAGGAGATGGCCTAGCGTGTGGACGCCTTGCGGTCGCAAATCATCCATGAAGGTCTCAAGGACTTGCCTTGTGAGACGAACGTCGCTCAAGGCCCGGTGTAGCTGTTCGGTACCGAATCCCAGTGAGCGCGCCACGCTGCTCAGGCTGTTGCTGGGAAAGGAGTAATATCGGCGCGCCAGGGTGAGCGTGTCTACCACGAGCGTGTCTATCATGGGGTAATGAATCGTGGCGAGCTCCGCTGCCAAGAATCCCAAATCGAATCGAGCGTTGTGGGCTACCATCACGCCGTCGCTCAATGCGTCCAGCAGGTCGTCTGCTACGTCCTCGAACAGGGGAGCGTGCGCCAGGTCTTCCTCGCTGATGAGATTGACCCTAAATGCGCCTGGGGAGATGGGACGCTTGGGGTTGACCAGGGTATGATATGCTCGCAGTTCCTCGCCGCCTTTGCAGCACAGTGCGGCTACCTCGCAGATGCGGTCACCGAATTGGGGCTTCAGGCCTGTGGTCTCCACGTCGAAATAGACGAAAGTGATTTCGGCCAGGGACACATCCAAAAGGCTTGAGGACTCTTCTTCCATGGAGGTCATGCGTTCCTCTTCTGCTAATCAGGTGCATTATAGCACTGCTGTGGCCGTCTGGCAATGTGTACGGCGGAGCCTTCGTAGGGGCAGACCGGTGTGTCTGCCCTGAGACCGGTGTGTCTGCCCTTCCCACGATGAACGTCCAACGGGGTTGAACTTCTGCCCGCTGCCTGTCGCGATGGCCGTCCAACGGGGTTGGACTTCTACCCATTAGAGAGGGGGCTCATCAGGCCAATGTACGCATGGGTGCGAAGGATAATCGGTGGATGGCGCAGACGCCAAGGCGATCTAGGGCTTCTCTGTGTTGCGGGGTTCCGTATCCCTTGTGCCGTGCAAAGCCATAGCCTGGGTAGCGCTCGTCCATTTCTACCATGAGGCGGTCTCGAGTGACCTTGGCCACGATGGATGCGGCTGCGATGGAGAGATGCTTTTGATCACCCTTGGGCACGCCTCTCTGGGGGATTGGCACTGTGGGCAATCGCAGGTAGTCGATGAGCAGGTATGAGGGCGCAAGGGGAAGAGCGGAAAGTGCTTGGTGCATGGCTTCACGGGTGGCGGGCATGATGCCGTGCTGGTCGATGAACGCGGCGGATGCCACGCCGACTCCTACGCCTAGCGCGACTTCGTGAATCAGCGGGAACAGGCATTCGCGCTGTCGGGCCGAGAGGAGCTTTGAATCCCTGGTCCCTGTCAGCGTCGCGAGGAGGTCTTCTCGTTCCACTGGCAGTATCACTGCTGCCGCCACCACGGGGCCGGCCCAGGAACCCCGGCCGGCTTCGTCCATGCCTGCCAGGATGCGGTACCCTTCTTGGTAGAGAGCCAGTTCCAAGCTCAGATCGGGATCGAAAGACAAAATCCCTCCGGACAAAAAGTAGGGGCAGACCGGCGTGTCTGCCCTGTCTGCCCAAAGTGCCTGCCCTGTCTGTCCTAGGGCCGATGTGTCTATCCTATCTTCTCTGGGACCGATGTGTTTGCCCGAAAACCAGAGTGCTTGCCCTACGTATGGATGCTAACGCTTCTCTCGCAGCCGTGCCTTCTTGCCTATGCGGTCGCGGAGGAAGTAGAGGCGCGATCGCCGCACGTGTGAGTGTCGCAGGACCTCCACCTTCTCAACCCTGGGGGAGTGGAACATGAAAGTGCGTTCGACGCCGACGCCGTGGGCCGCGATGCGACGTACCGTGAAGGTCGCACTTACTCCTCCGCGGCGCACTCGCAATACCACGCCCTGGAAGACCTGGGTCCGCTCACGGGTTCCTTCGACGATCCGATTGTGCACTCGTACGGTATCCCCGGGTTGCAACCTGGGAATATTAGGGTTCGGTTCCAGCCGCTCAAAAGAGCGCATTATGTCGCTCATATTCTATGTCACCTTTCATCGATTGTCACAAATGCGGATTGTACCATGAAGCTGCTCTACTGGCAAATCTGGTCTATTCCTCCACCCTGACGACTTCAGTCTCGATACTCTCTCCCTCTACGGTGACACGGACGTAGTGATAGTAAGCCTCGCGGTTCTCCTCGGGATAGAGCGGAGCGCCGGCCCCTCCGGTGATGATGTAGGTCACCCCGTCCCGTTCCTCATGGTCATAGCTGTGAATATGGCCGGAGAACACATACTTGACGTCATGCTCAGTCATCAGGTCCATGAACTCCTCGTTCCCGGAGCGCATGACGTGAGTGGTTCCCGCGGGGTCAAAAGGCGGATAATGGAGGCACACGATTCTCACGGGCTTCTCTGTGGCTGAGAGGTCTCCATCGAGCCACTCCAGCTCAGAGGGACTCATTTCTCCCAGGGTGGTGTTAGCTACCGCGAAGTGTACTTTCCCGTAGTCGAAGGAGTAGTGCTTGTCGGGGGCTCCGCTGTACTGCAGGTACTCGGTTAAGAGACCATTCGGCGAGTCGTGATTGCCGGGGGCGGGGAAGAAGGGCAGAGGGAAGTCTTTCATGAGCTCCTGAAAGTCCTTGAATTGATACGCGTAGCCTCTGCTCACCAGATCACCGGTATTGACGAGAAAAGCGCATCCGTCATGCACTACCATGTCCAGGATTTTCCGGTAGATCGCGTCTCCCTGCCGATTATCGCCACAGACGGCGAAAGTGAAACTGGTCTCGTCGCTGATGGCTATGGGAGTTGCCTGTCCTTGCGCCACTCGGGTTGCCGTCGCGGTTGGCAAGGGAGTAGTCGAGGGTGGCTTGGCAGCAGCAACGGTCATTGTAGCTGTGGGGCGTGGGGTCGAGGTGCTCCGCGGAGTGAGCGTGGGCAGCCTCGGAGTGGCGGTAGGCACCGAAAGGCGTGTCGGAGTAGACCTCCGCTGAGGCACCAGCGAGGAGACCAGGCTGCACACCATGCTCAACGCCACCAGGGAGGCAAGGGAATAGAGCAATACTCGACTTCGTTGTGATTTGGAACTCTTCACCATGCAATCCTCCGTGCGCTAGATGTGAATAGTTGTCAAGCTAAGGGGTGCTCTCGCAGTCGCGTAACCCCTGGTGGGCGATCTCACAGTTAGGGTCCATTTCCAGAGTTTTCTCAAACCAGACAATCGCCTGCTCGCAATCTCCCAGGTAGTAGTAGGAAAGGCCGAGCTCGTAGCGGTACTCTACGGACGTGGACCCCAACTCGACGGCCTTCTCGAGCATGGGGATGGCGTCTTCGTAGTTACGCTGGACGTAATGGGTGACACCCAGGTGCCCGTAGGCAGGGGCGTAAGACGGATCTGCGCTAATGGCTCGTTTGAGTTCCATCTCGGCCGTGCCATAGTCTTGCGCTATGAAATAGGTCCATCCCAACTGGTCGTGGCCCCGAGGGTTTTGGGGATCCACCTGCGTTGCCTTGTCGAATTGCAGGAGGGCGCCCTCCATGTCTCCCAAAGTCAGCAGATTGCGGCCCAGAGAGATGTGGAGAAGGCTCAAGTGGTCGTTCAGTTCGATGGCTTGCCTGTATGGGGTGGTGGCATCTTCGTAGAGACCCATGCTCTCCCAGACGTAGCCCAGTATGCGGTACGTAAAGGCATCGTTGGGGTCCATTTCGACGGCTTTGAGGGCCAATGCTTCCGCTCTCACGAGCTGGCTCTGGTCCGCGTAGGCCTCTGCCAGGTAAGCGTACCCTCTGGCATAACCGGGGTCCAACTCCTGAGCACGCAGGCAGGCGAGGACGGCTTCAGCGGGTCGCCCGCTCCAGTCCAGAACCATCCCCAGGCTGGCTTGATAGCTTGCGTTCTCTGCGTCCAGTTCCACGGCGCGCTGCGCTGCCTGGACCGCCTCCGCGTGGCGATGCCGTAAGGCCAGCAGCCACCCCAGTTGCGCGTGAGCAGCCGCACTCTTGGGGTCCATGTCCACTGCCCTCGTGTACTCCTGGATGGCTTCGTTTATCTTCCCCTCCGCGAAAGCGCGCTCCCCTCGCCGTATGTGCTCCTCTGCGCCGATGGGCGTGGGCGAGGGGGTGGGAAGGGGTTTCCCCACCACGCCCAGGGGCTCCGCCACCAGGCGCAGCAGTGATGCTCGGTTTTCATACGCATATGCCGCGCCCAGGGCCAGTAGGAGCAAGAGGAGCACCCAGGGCCAGCGGCGTTTCGGTCGTCTTCGGTATGAGTTCAGATACATTTGTTCACTCCCCCGATTTCAGTTCTATCAACTCCACTTGTGCCAAGAATTCGAAGTAGCGCACGAGGAGTTCCGTGTCTCTATGACCGGTCTCAAGTTCGACCAACTCGGCGATTTGGGAAAGCGTCCTCTGGCCATCGGCCCAGAAGAGGGCGACGACGGGCAGAACTCGGGGCGCTTCTGCGTGCTCCTTGAGAAGACGGTGCCAGGCGTCTTGCTCCTCCTGTGACAAGCGGTTGATGAGCCGTCCCGGGTTGACTGGCCCACGGTAAACGCGACGGGGAATGAGATGCCGGGCGCGAGTCTCCCATGTGTCTTCCTCTCTGTCTGAGGGCTCTGCTAGAGCAGAGATCCCCAAGGCTTCGCCTCTCCGGCGAAGCGCCTCGGATGTGAGTCCCACTTCCTCGGTGGTGAAGTCCTCTATCCGCTGTTGCAGGCCAGCCACAAAATTGCCCATGTCCTGAGAAAGGCGTGTCAGGGAAGCCGTTGCTTGCTGGGCATGGTGGCGCATGAAGCCGGCCCGGGCATGGGCGCGTTTGACCATCTCAGACAGCTTCGGGCCGGTTTCAGTGGCCATGGCTTCCGTAATGATGGCCTGCATGGTCTTGGTGAGATCTCTTCTATAGCGGGCTGCCATCTCATATCCCAGCCAGGTGGCCTCTGCCGTCCCGGCGTTTGCCAGAAAGTAGAGATACGTCGCGGCCAGGTCCCCTACCACTGTTAGCATGGCCGGGTCTACCTTGTCCAGCGTATCTTCTGATGTGTGGTAGAACTTGTCTGGCCACTGGATGAGCATCGGTGTGGGGACGCCGACTGACGGATCCGAGAGGATATAATGATCGCTCCCCCCGGTAAAAGGCGTTACCGCGTGACGGAAGAGGGGATAGCCTCCCATCCCAGAGTGCGAGCGTGGCCCGCTTATCAGGTCTTCCCGTACGCGTTCGATCAGGGCCGAGACGAAGCTGGGCATGGACATAGGTGGCTGCTCGATAAGGAAAGAACTCTTGCAGAGGTCCTGATTCTCCCCCACCATGTCCAGGTTGAGCCCTGCGATCATCTGGGGGATGTCGTCCTCGTGGGTAGCCAGGTAGGCGTACGTGCCGGTTATCTCTGGCACCCACAGGAAGAGGATGCTGCGCTTTGGTCGGGGGAGTTTCCCCTGCTGGATCAGGGTGTTCAGGGTGCGGGCTGTTTCCATGGCCACTGCCGCCCCGGAAGCGTTGTCGTTGCACGAGTGCTGGGGATGGCAGAGGTGAGCCGTCAGGATCACTTCCTCGTCTGTCTCCCCCTCGATGAGCGCGGAGACTACCTCAAGCATGCCGTCGTACAGACGGCTCTGAACGTGCGCGCGCACTCGTGGAACGGGCTTGTCCTTTTCCGCTGCCCGGCGTCGCAGGTGCAGGCCTTGTCGAGGCGAAAGCACAAAGCCGAAACAAGGCCGATCTCCCTCGGACCACCAGAAGGAGGTGTACTGTCGGGCGTCAGGCAGATCCAGGGACTCTCGGATGGGGGGCACCGCACGGATGCCATCGAACAGGATCCCCACGGCTCCCCGTCTGACCACCGCCAGTTGGTAGACCCGGTGAATGTCCCCCCGGGTTAGTACAATCTTGCCCGCCACGTCCAGGCCGTCGTAGTCAGCTTCCTCTTCGCCATCTTCAAGCACCACGACCTCCACCTCGCCATCGAAGGGCGTGCTGCGCTGGATGAGCGATATCTTGGTGTCTCGATAGTCGGCCAGCTTCTCTTCAGTCCCGTCTTCCTTGAGGAGGTGAAGCATTGCCTCAGAGGCATCCCATTCTTGGAACAGGTTGCTGCTCCAATAGCGCGTGGCGTTGGTCGCCGGAAAAGCGTGGATCACGGCCGAGACACCCCTCGCTGTCAAGTACCATTGGCAGTGTGTTGCTGCATCCCTGTACCCGGGACTGGCCTGAATCCGATGGTACTGGCTGATAATCGCGACCTGATCCTTCGCTGCCTGGCCCGAGAACTCGCGTTGTACTGCTTCGAGGATGGGTTTGAACAAGATGGACCTCCTTGGAGTTAGAGCTGCCATTGCTGGGGCAGACTTATTATATCATGCTGCCCGTGTCCTGGCAAAGGGAGTATACCCTTGAGAGCACTCCTGCTTGACGTACTATGCGTGGCTGGATAGAATGTAGGCGAAAGGAGATGTCAATGAGTAAGGTGATCACTCTGATGACTGATTTTGGCACCGCTGACGGCTACGTTGGCACCATGCATGGGGTTATCCTGAAGATATGTCCTGAGGCCCACATCGTAGATATCTCCCACGAGATCGCTCCCCAGGACCTGCGCCAGGCGGCCTACGTGCTCTATACCGCTTACCCCTATTTCCCTGATGGAACGGTTCACGTCGTGGTGGTGGATCCGGGGGTCGGCAGCGAGCGCCGGGCCGTCGCCTTGCGGACGGAGCGGGCTGTTTTCGTGGCCCCCGACAATGGTGTGCTGAGCTATGTGGCAGCGAGGGAAGATGTGTTGGAAATCGTGGACCTGACAAATCCCCGCTACTGGCTGGGAGAGATAAGCGCGACCTTTCATGGCCGGGATATATTCTCGCCTGTGGGAGCGCATCTGGCCTGTGGTGTCCCTCTCTCCAGCGTGGGGCGTCCATTGTCGGAGATCATCACCTTCGACCTAATGAAGCCTGGCATTGAGGCGGACGGTGCCATCCGGGGACACGTCCTTCACGTGGATCACTTCGGGAACATCATCACGGATATCCGAGAAGAGATACTCGAGGGGATGTACAATGCTCGGGTGGAGATCGCGGGACACTCTATCGAGGGGATCAGCACCACCTATGCAGTGGCTGACGTGGGAGAACTGGTTGTGCTCATAGGTAGCGAGGGACACCTGGAGGTCGCTGTCCGTGATGGCAACGCGGGCGCAGCGCTGGGAGCGGTGGCCGGGGACGAGGTCGTGCTGAGGCCCTAGAACCCTCCGTTCGGCAAGGTCTCCTGACCGCTGCCCTTCTATTCAATCCCATGAATCGCCTTGATTCGCTGCAACAGGGCGCTGATGTCCGGTTCGGAGCCTTGCGCCGGACCCAGCGGGTCAGTGATCTCTCTCCCTGATAGCGCCTCCAGAGTAGCGGCCACGCCGCAGGCCAGGGCTTCCAGATCGTATCCTCCCTCCAGGGTGAAGGCGATCTTTCCCCCGCAGGTCTCGGCGGCCAGATCTTTCAGGATCTGCGCCAGTTGGGCGTAGCCTGTCACCGATAACCTCATACTGGCCAGGGGGTCGCGCCAGTGAGCATCATAGCCGACAGAGGCGAGAATCAACTGAGGATCGTAGCGCCTCGCAATGGGGAGCAGAATCTCCTCGAAGACGCGCCGGTAACCGTGATCGCCTACCCCGGCGGGCAAGGGGACGTTGACGGTGTAACCTTGCCCCTTGCCACTGCCCGTCTCGGTCAAGTCGCCCGTGCCGGGGTAATGGGGATATTGGTGAGTAGAGAAATAGAGGACGCGGGGGTCGGCATAGAACAGATCAGCGGTGCCGTTCCCGTGATGCACGTCGTGATCCACGATCAGCACGCGCTCCAGCCCGTGATTTGCCAAGGCGTATGCTGCGGCGACGGCCACGTTGTTGAACAGACAGAACCCCATTCCCCGGTCTGCCAGGGCGTGATGCCCGGGCGGGCGTACCAGGGCGAAGCCGTTGTCAACCTCCCCTCTCATGATAGCATCCACCAATGCAATCAGACCCCCGGCGGCGCGGGTGGCCGCGGCGTAGGACGAAGGTGATACATTGGTGTCGCCATCCAGCCAGGATCCACCGCGATCAGCGGTACGCCTAACATGCTCGATGTACGCCTTGTGATGGATGGCTTCGAGTTCTGCCTGAGTTGCGTCTCTGGCCTCGACCTGGGTCAAGGCGTTCAGGAGGCCTCTCTTCTCAAGGGTCTGCATGATGGCCGTCAGCCGGCCGGCGTTCTCGGGATGCTGGCCCGTGTCATGCTGCAGGTAGAGCTGATCGTAGACGTAAGCTGTGCGCATACCAAACCTCCTGTTATTTACCCAGACTTCCGACGTCTTCTTTCAACTACATTGACAAATCGCCGTCGCCATATTAGACTACCTGTAGACGGACCGGATCGCATTTTGTGTCTCCCGTCGTGCCACAGTCTACCAGAAACCTGGGGGCGTGTCTAGCTTGACAGCGTGTGGAGGTTGACCGCAGAGATCGCGGTTGACCGCAGAGATCGCGGTTGGCCGCAGAGATCGCGGAGACCGCTGAGCGCATAATGAATCAGTTCCTGAAACTCTGCGCTCTCAGTGTGCTCAGCGGTGAATAAAAGAAGCAGGTGATCCATGACCAGGACCTGGACCAATCGAGAGGTTGCTGAGCTCCTCCGTCGCATCGCAGACGTGCTGGAGATCAAGGGGGAGGTCATCTACAAGAGCATCGCCTACCGAAGGGCGGCCGACAACATCGCCGGCCTCGACCGCGATCTGCATGAGGTCTGGCGCGAGGGGGATTTGAGAGAGATCCCGGGCGTAGGGCAGGCTCTTTCCCAGAAGCTGGACGAACTCCTGAGCACCGGCCGGCTGAGATACTATGAGAAGCTGGAAGAGGAAGTCCCTGCCGGCGTGCTGAGCCTCCTGGCGATCCCCGACGTTGGCCCCAAGACCGTCAAGTTGATGTGGGAGCGTCTGGGTATCCTGAGCGTGGCCGAGGTCGAGCGGGCGGCGCGGGCAGGCAAGTTGCGCCAGTTGCCGGGCCTGGGCGAGAAATCCGAGCAGCGCATTCTGCGGGGCATCGAGCTGCTCCATCGCCGGAGCGAGAGAATCCCCCTGGGCACTGCTTGGCCCGTGGCCCAGGAGCTGTTGGCTGCGCTGCGGCAAGTGCCGGGCGTGCGACGGGCCACCGCTGCGGGAAGTCTCCGCCGCATGTGCGCAACGGTTGGCGATCTGGATCTGTTGGTTTCTTCCTCTAGCCCTGCTCCTGTGATGCAAGTCTTCGGCCAACTTCCACAGGTGGAGCGCGTTAGCCTGAGCGGAGAGACGAAGACCACGGTGATTCTGCGCAACGGACTGCAGGTGGACTTGCGAGTCCTACCGCCGGAGCGCTACGGATCGTTGCTCCAGTACTTCACCGGCAGCAAGAGCCACAATGTCAAGCTGAGGGGATTGGCGTTGGGCCGGGGACTCAGCCTCAGCGAATATGGCTTCAAGCGCGGGGAAGAGGAAATCCTATGTCCCAGGGAGGGCGATGTCTACCGGATGCTGGGATTGCAGAGAATCCCTCCGGAGCTGCGGGAGGACCGGGGCGAGATCGAGGCAGCGGCCGAAGGGAGACTGCCAGCACTGGTCACTGCAGGTGACATGCGGGGCGACCTTCATTGCCACACCAACTGGAGCGACGGAGCGGCCAGTATCGAGGAGATGGCGCTGGCGGCCATGAAGAGAGGATACGAGTACCTGGTGATCTCCGATCACACCCAGTCGCTGGGTGTGGCCAACGGCCTGACTCCTGAGCGCTTGAGACAGCAGCGCGAGGAGATCGAGCGCGTCAACACCCGCTATCCGGACTTTCGGCTACTCCAGGGATGCGAGTTGGAGATCAAAGCCGATGGCACGCTGGACTTCCCCGACGAGGTGCTGGCGGAGCTGGACGTGGTGATCGCCTCGGTCCACTCCGGCCTGCGACAGGAGCGGGAGAAGATCACTCAGCGGGTGCTCAACGCCGTGCGCAATCCCCACGTGGACATCATTGGCCATTTGAGCGGACGCATCCTGGGCCAGCGTGAGCCCAGCGAGGTGGACATACCCGAGGTGCTGC
>JAKLPW010000187.1 GCA_022013675.1 Anaerolineae bacterium
ACGTTCATTCTGCTGCCTCCCTGTGAAATCTTGATATACCGCCACGAAAGGTATCGAATGAGTCCCGCAAGAATATGGATTAGGAAGACAGCAACCTATCTATTATAGGCGAAACTTCACAGCCTCCAAACGTCTAACGGAGGGTGCTGAACCAAAGACTTACCAGACAACCCGCTCCTCAACGGCGAGCCCCCTTCGTCGCGCTTCTTCCACCATGACCCGCCCCGGCACTGCCAGCTCCACCGGCGTGGCACCCGGGCTGATCCGGCCCTGAGCGGCCAGGATAGCCACTATCGAGGCATGCCAGCCCGTCAGGCGCTGCATGGCGGTGAAACCAGTCTCCTCATCATAGTAGTCAATGAGCTCCACCATCGCCTCAGCGCGGCGGCCTTCCTTTTCCCCAACGCACTTCGTCCGTATCACGCACACATCGCGGATTTCTGGCTCCGTGATCTTCGGTTCCAGCAAAGCGTGAAACAGGTCTCTTGGTACCACCGTGGCACTGCCAACTTTCACAGGCTCAAGCTCTAGCAGACCGAGCTGGGCAAAAGCCTTGAATTGCGCCCAGTGGCCCGGATAGCGCAGGGTCTTGTTCTCCAGCCGTTCCAGTTTTCCCTCGAACGTCCACGGAGCCGTAGAGAGCCCGCCCGAAGTCACCGCGGCTTCCAGACGACCCAGGGGCAGTGGGAAGTCTAACTCCTCGAACCCCTCGAAACAGGGCACTTGAGTAACCTTGCTATCACGTAGGAAATGGGCATCGCCATAGTATTCGTTGGTCAGGCCGCCGATATTGAACGTGAGCAGGTAGTTCCACGGGGGCTTCGGATTCTGCGGCAGCCCGCCGTCCCAGATGTACACCTCTCGCGGCTCGTCCACCAGCGACATGGCGTAAGTTGCCAGCGAGATGTTCATCCCGGGACCCATCCCGCAGTCGGGGACGATAGAGACTCCTTTGGTTCTGGCCCTGGCATCCAACTTGAGCTGCTCTCGGACGATCCCCGTGTGCCCGCCCAGGTCACACATGTTGGCCCCCACACGGATGGCGACCTCGGTGATGGGCAGGTTGAAGGAATAGGGCACCGCACTCAGGAACGAGGTGACTCCATCAAGAACCGACTCCAGTTGGGCGGTGTTGCTGGCGTCCGCCTGAACGGCAGCAGCTACCGGATGATCCAGCAAGCGGTTGACCCACTCGGCACCTGCCTCGGCCGCCTCGGCATTCACGTCGACCAGTAGAACCTCCTCGGCCTCGCCGTGCTTGGCCATGTCGTATGCTGCGGCGACGCCCTGTCGCCCAGCCCCCAAAACTGCGTAACGATAGCTCATCTCATCTCCTCCAGAAGCATCCTGACCCAGCACCCTTGTGAACGCGACACAACTACCTGAGGGAAAGTGGAGTGACGTCGCGCCCCTCTTCAAGTGCGCTGAGTGTACTTGGGAAGCCGTCCAAACCTGTCTTCATATGCTGTAATCCCAATCCTGTTAATCCTGTCAAGAAAAGGAGAGGTGCTAAAATCCGAATTGCGCGGCGTTGTAGACCACCATAATCTTGTCTTCCGTACGAGGCAAGCCGCAAAACCCGAGTCATCTGCCATTACGCTGTTCCTGGTCTGTCCGGGATGGATAGCATCTACCGTCAAGCAGATTCTGAAGAGGCAGGAAGAGTGGCTTCGGTAATGCCTCCCACGTGAACCAACCTACCTCTGCCATCTCATGGGGATCGTTGACCACTGGTTCTCCAGATAAGTACCTGCCCTCCATCCAAATCGTGATATAGTGCATCCCATCTCTTTCAAAGATATCATTAGTGATGGCCCGGAACTTCAGGTCAGTGACGCTCACGCCGGTTTCTTCCTTTGCTTCGCGGATAGCGCACTCCTCGGGGGACTCCTCAAACTCCAAGTGCCCACCGGGTGTTGACCAACTCCCATCTCCATGAACGTACTTCCGCTTGAGCAGAAGCACCTGTTCGTCCTTCGTGATGATGATGCCTACTCCAATGGCTGGTCTCTGCGACATCACTGGTCTCTCCCAGCTTGTTAGGCAGTATGGTGAATGTGCTAACCCGAACGCCGAAGCAAGGGCGGCAACCCGTCGCTACGTGCCGTTGCGCTGTCCTTCGAAGACCCTGGCATAAGTCCCCGATAGCCAAGGATCATCCTCTATAAGCCGCACAAGATTCCGCTGCACCATCTGCATGATGGTCCTTGTCCCAGTATTCCTGGCCTCTGCTAACCCTTGGATCACCTCTATGAGCAAGGACGGCATCCCGATCGAGCCGATCAGCCCCTTTGGCCCTCCGGGATTGTCCGTCTCCGTCAGCAGTCGATCCGCCGGCACCTCGCGGGCAATGGTCCGGATGTGCTCCGAATAAAGGACATCAACGCCTATGGTGAAGTACATGCCCATGGCCACCAGTTCACGGAAGACGTCGAGAGGCCCCGAGTACCAATGAATGATAGCCCGTTGGATACCATAGCGAGTAAGCAAGTCCAGGATATCCTTCTCAGCGCCCTTCGTGTGCAAGCTGACGATCTTGTCTTGCTGTACCGCCGAAGCGAGGAAGAACTCCAGTACTTTTTACTGAGCAGGGTACTCGGACGGGTCTTTGACGAAGAGGTAATCCAGCCCAATCTCTCCAAGCATGGGACTCTGTTCAATGGCAGTGTGCAGATCTTCCAGTCGATCAACATATTCCGAGGCCATCCAGGGGTGCACGCCGAAGGTGGGCAATACAAGTTCGCACATCTCACCTATCTCGAGGTTGCGCTTGTACGAGGGAAGATCCAGGGAGTTGCTGATGGTGAAGATCCTGTGTTGCGCCATCTCTTCCAGGGCAGCTTCAAGTGCGTCTCCGTACCTGTCCAGATGGGCGTGAGCGTCAATGATCATGTTTTCCTCACCCAAACTTGGTCAGGGCGCTCGGTCTCCAGTTCTTGCACCAGGCTTTGCGCGAGCATGTCACTAGCATATCCTGAGTATACCGAAGGGCTCAGCCGAGCATCTCGGACAACGCGGATAGCTGTCATCTTAGAGCAGTTCCTTGAACTCCTCGACCGTCATCCCTGCGTCTTTGATGATTCCCGCCATTGTAAAGGCATTGATCGGATTCGCCCGAGGAATGATGATGATTCGCTCACCATCGGTCATTGAGATATGCTTGCCTTGGCGAACTACCCAAAAGCCCGCCTTCTCAAACGCCTTGACAGCGCGACGGTGAGGCACCCCCGGAAGTCTTGGCATAACTACACTGGCACCTCAACCACACGAGTGACTTCATCTTCCAGCAAATCCTCGACCGTTGCCAGGTATGTCTCTATAGCATCTTTTATACTTTCGAGTGCTTCTTCCTCAGTCGCACCCTGGGACCAGCATCCCGGCAATCCAGGACACCAGATCGCATAACCTTCGTCAGTTTTCTCAAGTTTCACTCTGTATTTCATTGGGTCCTCCCAACACAACAAGCTGATTCCTTACACCTCTATGCGTGTGTCCGAACTTGCCGCTGAAATTCGCCGACCAAGGCACTTCACTACCAAACCGCCACTGGCTTACCTGCACCTCCGCTGGCAAAGAAGGAGGCAATCTGGGGCAAAGCGCGGCCACGGCGTGTTAGACGAAGCCGAGCCAGTTTTTGGTACTAAGGAACAGCCATATCAAATTCCGCGAGAGGAAAGGAAATGCTCTTCTGAATGTGTTCGCTTTGTTGGGCGATCCTCTCAAGACGTTTATAGACGGGGGCGTCAAAAGACTGCTCGCCGCACTTATTGCACACCCAGGCAGGCACGTTTTCGATGTAAATCGTCAGCCCCTTGTAACGGAACCGTGCTAAGACACACCGCTGCCTCATTTCCCCTTCACAGAACTCACATCTATCACCCTTCATCATATTTACTCCTCTATTCTTCCTCAACATAGGCTGTAATAATCAGCAATACACCTGATAACAGAACCCGACACACAACATACGCCCAGCGGTAATCAACGGCAGCACCGAGAACTTCATACCGAACGCCACGTGGGTCGTGGGTGAACTCTTGCATGATCTCACCTGTGAGAATGATGTTCTCAATGTCAGCCGCCACCAGAAAATCATCGGCCATTTCGTCACTGGCATGTGAGCTAATGCGATACCTTTGCTCACCGATGGCTTGTCGCATACGTCGCAACACGTCCATTTCATCCTCAAGGCTCAATTTCGGCTAACTTGATTGCCATTGGCAAAGCCCACTGCACCTTCGATGGTCAGTCGCTCTGCGCAGACCACGACACTTCAACAACAAGTGGCTTTTGCCCACAGGCAGGCGGCGGGTTTAGGCATCACCCTCAAAGGGTGTGCTAGATAAAGTTGCGCTTCTCTGTTCCCCTTGTGCCTTCAAAGCACCGCAAGAGGCAATTCGACTTGCTCACCGGTGGCTTCGTTGATTACTACGAGCTTACCCTCCTCCTCACGCCCAAGTTGTTCGTTCGCGTTGAGCAGTTCGATTCCGTAAATTGTCCCATCGCGAGCCATATCCACGACCAATTCATCGCTTATCCGGACTGCCTCTATCTCACTTCGTTTCTCTTGAAAGCGAATGTAAGCAATATTGTAACGGGGATCGTAAGTGAATCTCATACTTCCCTCCTTATTCAGGCCATCAGAAATCGCGTGTGATGGCCGTGATAACCAGCCAATCAGGCCCTTCCTGCACAGCGAAGGCTTCGACCTGTTTGGTTCTGTAATACCTGCCTCGCCACTCGTCGTCAAAAGGGAAATTCCTCAGGCATTCAGTTTCCCCTGCCGCTTCAGTGATTCCCGGACCGATTCCAAAGACTCACGTGGTTCATCAGTCCGTTGACGAGCGATGAGGGCGTCGTAGAAATCTTCCCAGAGCTTGCCGTATTGTTTCAAGTCAATCAAGACAGCGGTTTTCTCACCTGCGGCATTCGTGACGAATTGAATACCTTCTAGCATTTCCTCATCCCTCCATTTTCCTCAGTATCACAAGGTGGTTGCGCCTAACGTGGCATAGACTAGAATCAGCAGACGTACTCCGACAAGTCCAGATCACCCCTCCCGATCGCGTCGGTGGCCAATTCAAACACGCGGCTCAGGTTCGGCTCACCTTGCATTGGCCCGCCGGAGGTGGCGAACACATCCAATTCACACGCCGCACCACGCCAGATACAGACTGTGCCCCTGGATAGCCTTACCTTGATGGCTTCCTCCCTCGGTCCCGTCACCGCTCTACCCCTCAACGGTCACTACTATAATACCACCGACGGTCATCCGCTGTCAAGCAAACAAATCACCCGCAGGCAGTGTGTTCACGATGTCCTTGGCCTCCGCCCACCCTCTTCTCGCCGTCGCCACGCCGAATTGCATCACATCCAGTCCGCCGACGTTATGAGCATCGGAGTTGATGGCCAGCCGAGCACCCAGTCCCACCGCCCGCCGGACGTAGATGTCCTCCAGGTCTAACCGGTCGGGAATGCTGTTGATCTCGATGATTGTGCCGGTCTTGGCAGCCTCGCGCAGCACCTCGGGTATGTCCACCTCGCTGGGCTCACGCTGGCCCAGGATGCGTCCGCTCAAATGGCCAATGATGTCCACGTGGGGATTGCGCACGGCGTTGAGCACCCGCTGAGTGATCTTCTCCCGCTTCTGTCGCAGGCCGGAGTGGATCGAGGCGATCACCACGTCTAGCTCCGCCAGAACCTCGTCAGGGAAGTCCAGCGTGCCATCGGCCTTGATCTCCAGCTCGCATCCTTGGAGCAGTCGGAAGTCCGGATAGCGGGCGTTGACGCGCTCGATCTCCTCGCGCTGCTGTCTCAAGCGCTCAGGAGTCAGGCCGTTGGCCACACCCAGGGACTGGGTGTGATCGGAGATCACCAGGTACTCGTATCCTCTCTTCATGGCCGCCAGCGCCATCTCCTCGATACTGGCCGCTCCGTCGCTCCAGTTGGTGTGGCAATGAAGGTCGCCCCG
>JAKLPW010000188.1 GCA_022013675.1 Anaerolineae bacterium
AGTTTGTTCCCTCAGAAATGGAGGCTGAAGAACTATGAGTGCCAAAAAGAAAACTCTAGAGAGAAGTGACCTGATCAAGTCATGGGTGATTTGGGAGTTCTTCTCTCACGCCCTCTACAACTGGCAGCGATTGCAAGGGACTGCCTTCGCTCACATGATGGTCCCCATCATCGAGAAGCTCTATGACACCAAGGAGGAGATCAGCGCCGCCCTCAAGCGACATCTGGTTTTCTTCAACACCCAGCCTACGTTCGGCGCGATCATCCATGGCATAGCTGTTGCCCTGGAGGAAGAGCGAGCTAATGGGGCGGAAATCAGCGACGAGGCCATCAATGGTCTGAAGACAGCCCTGATGGGACCGCTAGCGGGGTTGGGAGACACCTTGCAGCAGGGGCTTCTGATTCCCATCATGTTGTCCCTGTGCATTGGCATCGCCATGGAGGGTAACTTCCTTGGGCCCGTGATCTACATAATCGTTCTTTGTGCCTTCGAATGGGTGGTGAGCTACTTGGCCTTCTTCAGCGGGTACCGCTGGGGCAAGGATGCCATTGACCGCCTGCTGTCTGGAGGCCTGATGCAGAAGGTGACCACCGCTGCATCTGTCGTTGGGCTGATCGTGGCTGGGGTGTTGATGGTGCGATTTGTGAACGTTAGGGTTCCCGTGACTATCACCACCGGCGATCTTAGCATCAATGTGGGCACGGACATCCTGGACAGGATCCTCCCCGGTATTCCTGCGCTCGTAACCACTCTGCTAGTGTGGAGAGCGCTACAGAAGAAGGTCTCGGCCAACAGAATCGTCTTGGTCATCTTCGTCGTTGGTTTTGTTGGAGGTTGGCTTGGGATTCTTGGCGGTGGTGGTTGGCGCTAAAGAACTTCCCTTGAGATACTCTTGAACATCAGTACTTGCAGAGATTCTCACCTGCCCCAGGGCAGCCCAACTACTGGGCTACTCTGGGGCAGTGCTGTATTATATTGCGTAACCATATTCAGCTTCGGCAGCCCTTGCAGCGGTTCCTATAGGTGATCGCAGATTGAGCGCGAGTGGTTTGATACAGAAGCGAAGCACGAAAAACCTTGACACACTGGGCGCGAAATAGTATAATGGTAATGACTGGTATATACAAGTAATGCTGGCGGAGAGGCGTAATGAAGACATCCTATCCCACAGGGGCACAAAGCTTGGCCATGGATCTCCAACCGGAAAGCCCGGACCCTCTTTACCAGCAACTGCGCAGCATCCTGGCATCCTGGATCAAGAATAGCAAACTCCATCCCCACGACAAGATACCTTCGGAGCGCCAGCTCTGTGAGCGTTTCAGCGTCAGTCGCATGACCGTGCGCCAGGCTCTTGGCAAGCTCAAGGAAGAGGGGTTTATCTACACGCAGCAAGGGAAGGGCATGTACGTCGCTGAACCTACTCCCGGATTTGAGCTTGCCTTTGCGCTCACGGGCTACAGCGAGGAGACAATCCCAATGCGCGGCGTGCTATCCAGCAAGACTATTGATGCGCGCCTGATCCACGCCACAGCAGAGCTAGCCGAGGCCCTGGACCTCCCCCTGGCTGAGGAACTGGTCAGGATAGAGCAGCTGCACTTACTGAGAGATGTCCCTGTCGGTCTTCGGACCATTCATGTCCCCCATCGTCTTTGTCCTGGCTATCTCGACCACGACCTGAGCCACAATGCGTCACTGGAGATTATCCGGGATGATTATCACCTTCCCCTTGAGAATATCACTCAGGTGGTCAAGGCGGGACTAAGCGGCCCACGGGAGATGCAATATTTGAAACTCTCCCATCCCATGCCCATACTGATCCTGGAACGCAAGAGCTTCCTGAGTAGCGACGAAGTGGTGCAGTTATCCAAGGGCGCCTATCTCGCTGACTGTTTCCAGTTGCTTCTCACCCTGGATCTATCCCGCTGGTCCCTCCACGCAGGAGAAGACGGGCCAGCACAAGGGCCAACATCAGGAGAGTTGCTGAAAGGCTGGACAGGCGAAAACCCGACTTCCGCTCGGTGAGTAGGAAGAAAGGGGGGTGCCCTCAGTAGATAAGAACCCGTAGACTCGTTTCGCGTTTCGTGAGACGTAGTTATTCGTAGCGCTAGGAAAGCACAAGACAGGAGTAGTTTGGATGGCGACTTCTTGTGCTATATCGACAGGTTATTTGGGAACGGCTAGATACACCCTAATAGGAGGCTGTAGAATCATGAAACGTAGAATGCATCACCTGTTTAGAGAAGACGGCAGAGTGTTTATCGTGGCAATGGACCATGCAGGCTTCAGTGACAAGCCCTTGCCAGGGATGATCCATCCTGGGGAGACCATTCGCAAGGTTGTGGCGGGAGGCGCGGACGTGGTCATGACCACCTTCGGCACGGCCACCCGTTTCACCAAGGAACTGGCCGGGCGTGGCTTGATCGTCTCCATAGGCACCGGTAGTCCCATGGGAGAGTACGCTGTCGAGGCCGCCCTGTCCATTGGAGCCGATGGTCTCAAGACCATGGCCTATCCCTGGTTGGCATCAGACCCGAACAGTGTCATTAACGCACTTCGAGTAGGCGCTGAATGCCACAAGTGGGGAATGCCCTACCTGGTCGAGACGATACCCGGAGGCTTCATGGGTGGCGCCGAATTCCGGACTCCAGAGAAGATCGCTGCCGGTGCTCGCATCGGCGCCGAAGCCGGCGCTGATTTCATCAAGACTTTCTACACGGGCAGCCCAGAGACCTTCAAGGTAGTGGTGGACAACTGCTACGTTCCGGTGATCATCCTGGGAGGAGGCAAGACGGATAGCGACCGAGAGCTCTTGGAGGTTGTCAAGGGCAGTCTTGATGGAGGCGGCAAGGGGGTAGCCATGGGCAACAATGTCTGGAGGCATGAGCACCCTGATAAGATAGTGGCCGCTATTGCCAGCATCATGCACGATGGTGCCACAGTTGATCAAGCCTTGAAGAAGCTTCGCTGAGGAAAGGAGAGAGGTCATGACGGAAGAGACAATGAAGATTGCTGTGATGCCCGGGGTCAGGCAAGTGGAGATACGAGAAGTGGCGAAGCCTAGGCCTGGCCCGGGCGAGGTGCTCATCAAGATAAAGGCTTGCGCGCTTTGCACCTGGGAACAACGGACCTACACGGGTGCTGCCAAGGGATATTTCCCGCTCGCCGGAGGGCATGAGTACTCCGGCGAAATAGAAGAGATCGGGGAAGGCACCGAGACCGAGCTCAGGGTCGGAGATAGAGTGACGGCAGGGATAGCAGGTTGCGGCAAGTGCTACTACTGCCACAGAGGCGAGGAGACCTTATGCAAGCTGCGGTTTGCCTCTGCCAGGCAGTATGGAGATCTGTCAGGTCCCATGGGTTTGGCCGAGTACAAGGTCGCCCCGCTGGAAAAGATCTACCAGCTCTCTAACGAACTTCCCTTTGTAGAGGGAGCTCTAACAGAACCAACCGCTTGTGTGGTTCACGCTCAGCGCAGGCTCGGCATACAACTGGCGGAAGATGTCTTGGTAATCGGCGCCGGTACTATGGGCCTTTTGAACATGCTGGTCGCCAAGGCCCGCGGTGCCAGAGTCATGGTCAGCGAACTGGACCCCCAGCGGTGCCAGAGAGCCGCGGAGTTGGGAGCCGACCTGGTCTTCAATCCTAAACAGGTGGACATGCCACAGGCAGTAAAAGAGGCGACGCATGGCCATGGAGCAGAGGTCGTCATCGTTGCGATAGGTAATGGGATGGCAAACAAGCAGGCCCTGCAGGCAGTAGCACCCCTGGGTCGAGTGATGATGTTCGCTGCGGCACATCCGTCGGAGGAACTGTGTGTGGATCCGAACTGGCTGCACCGTGACCAGGTGGTTATCACCGGTTCAGTGAGTGGGGACGTGCATGGTTTCCGGGTAGCCAGCAAGCTGCTGTCGGATCGCATAATTGACGTTAGCCCCTTGATCGAGAAAACGATGCCCCTAAGCGAGATCGAAGAAGCTTTCGAGTTAGCCATAAGGCCAGATACCTACAGAGTAGTGCTTACTATGTAGTCAACGGATTGGCTTCGGACCTGAGTAGACTGTTGGCACAGCAGGACAGCTTCAGACCCTTCACATTCGTTTGAGGGACACTCAACTATGCTACTAACGCTTTGGCTGCAAATCTGTGGCACAGCGTTGAGTGGAAAGACCAGTCCGAGTGCACAGGGGGAGTCGGCGAAGACGGAAACTGTGACTCCCCCTGTGTTGCCACTTGGGCATACAGTAGTAAGTTTAGCAGAATCGTTGTCAAATTAACCTGAGTAGGAGGGAAAACTTTGAGTCTTCAGCAGGAGCCACGGCACAAGTGGTGGACGTTCTGCGCCGTGAGTGTGGGAACTTTTCAGAGCGTGTCGATCATCTCTATGATCAGCGTCTCCTTACCTACGCTCGTTGAGCAACTTGGCGCCGACTTAACTAGCGTGCAGTGGGTGATACTTGCCTATTCCATCACGATGGCTGGGCTACTGCTGGCGTTTGGACGACTCGGAGACGTCATCGGGCGTAAGAAGATCTTCGTCAGTGGATTCATTGTATTTGGAATAGGGTGTGGTCTGTGCAGTTTGAGCAATAGCCTGGCAACGCTGGTAGCATCTCGGGTATTGCAAGCAATTGGAGGGGCGATGCTGGTATCGAACAGCACAGCCCTTATCACCAGTATCTTCTCCAGTTCGGAACGAGGACGCGCCCTGGGATTGAACGCGACCGTGGTATCAGTGGCTATGATGGTCGGCCCCGCTTTGAGCGGTTTACTGATCGATAACCTGGGGTGGCGTGCGGTATTTCAGGCCCACGTGCTCATTAGCCTCATAGGTGCCGTTTTAGCCCTTATCACGCTGCCCAATATAGCAAAGCAAGATGACCTGAGGTTTGACTTCATAGGCGCGCTGTTACTTTCGATGACCCTGGTCTCGCTGACCATAGCCTTCAATCAGGGGCGACAGAGGGGCTGGCTCTCCCCAGTTGTCTTGAGCCTATTAGGGGTTTGGGTAGTCTCCTTTGTGCTGTTTGTCATCGTAGAGACTAGACAAGAGCAACCGGTCCTCGACTTACGACTATTGCGAAATCGAGAGTTTGCGATAGGTAACGCAGGCGCGTTCATAATGTCGGTAGGAGGCACCGGAGTGAGTTTGGCCTTGCCCTTTTTCGTACAGAATGTGCTGGGCTACTCGGTAACTGAATTGGGATTGATGCTAATGGCCCAATCTGCCGCCAACTCCGTGGTTGCACCGGTGAGTGGGTGGCTGACGGATTGGCTAGGACCAAGATGGTTGACTTCGCTGGGACTGGCACTGGGCGCTTTGGCTCTGATCTTGCTGGGAGCTCTTGGGCCTGGCGTCACCCACAGCGCAGTAGTTCTGAGACTGGTACTACTGGGGGTTGGCCTAGGCTTCTTCTCGACGCCCAACAACGTCGCCGTTATGGGATCCGTCAAACCAGAGCGGTTTGGTACGGCGAGTGGGTTCATGGGTACGATGCGGCATCTTGGCACTACCCTCGGCCTTGCGGCCATCGGCGCTGTCTTCTCTGACAGAACCGCCTACCATGCAAGTCTTGGCAGCTCGGCAGGGGAGACAACCGGGCTGGCTGGGGGATTCCAGGATGTGATGTGGCTAGTGGCTGGCTTATATGTCTTGGGATCAGCGCTATGCCTGGCACAGAATCGAGGCAAGCCGGCCACCCCGGCTGACTGATTTGTTCATAGGCTTCAACTGAGGAGGCGAGAATGAAAGGGTACATGGGACAGATTCTGAGAATTAACCTGACTGCGCATTCTGTCGCGATCGAACCTCTGGGCGAGGATCTTGTTCGCGCATACATTGGCGGCACTGGGATAGCCAGTAAAATCTTCTGCACGGAAGTGGATCCCCAGGTGGACCCATTGGGGCCAGAAAACAAACTCGTGTTTGCTGTCGGGCCGTTAACAGCAACATTGGCTCCCATGTCGGGCCGGCACGTTGTGATAGCCAAGGCTCCGCTTACGGGCCTCTGGGGTGAAGGCGATGCTGGTGGATTCTGGGGCTATGAACTGAAGCGAGCGGGGTTTGATGTCGTAATCGTGGAAGGTATTTCGGAGCGACCGGTGTATCTCTGGATTTCCGACAATGCGGCGGAGATAAAACCGGCAGAGGAACTCTGGGGCATGGATTCAATAGCTACTGATATCGCACTGAAGTCGGCACTGGGCAAGAGAGTAAAGGTGGCTGCAATAGGGCAGGGCGGAGAGAACCTGGTCAAATTTGCTACTATCATGAACGACGGAGGCAGAGCCGTAGGACGCGGCGGGCTCGGAGCCGTGATGGGTTCCAAGAAGTTGAAGGCTATAGCAGTACGAGGGACCCAGCGTGTTGATGTAGCTCACCCTGATATGCTCGGAAGCTTAAGGAAAGAGATTCTGGCGGACCTGCGAGATAGTGTGGGCGCGCAAAGTCTGGCGAAAAGTGGGACAGGGGGAAACCTGGATTTCATGCTTATGTCAGGCAATCTTCCCTTGAAAAACTGGGCAGGAGATGAGTGGGAGATAGAGTCTGTCCGAGCTATCTCTGCCGGCAGGGTCTCCAAGGATAGCTTCAGGAAGACTAAGGTAGGTTGCTATGGTTGTCCCGTGGGATGCGAGAAGATAGTGCGCGTCAGTAGTGGTCCTTATACAACCAAGGAAGGTAGTGGCCCCGAGTATGAAACCGTTGCAGCTTTGGGCTCCCTCTTGCTTAATGATAGCTGGGAATCCGTCGTCAAGGCCAACGATCTCTGCAATCGCTACGGCATTGATACCATCGAGGCTGGCACCACCATCGCTATGGCCATGGAGTGCTTCGAGAAGGGGATACTAACAGAAGAAGAGGTGGGGATGCCCCTGCAGTGGGGTGACTCAGACAGTATCGTGAAAGCTGTACAGATGATAGGGGAGCGCAAGGGTTTTGGAGATGTGCTGGCAGAGGGCGTCCGCGGAGCGGCGGAGAGCATAGGCAAGGGGGCTCCGGAGTTCGCAATGCACGTGAAGGGATCATCCTTATGTATGCACGACCCTAGGTTCAACCACGAGATGGGCGTGGGGTACTCAACTTTGTCTATGGGAGCTTACCATGGCAAAGGGGGCCCAAGCCCAATTGAAGGCAACATGAAGACGGAGGTCGCGCAGTTAGCAGAGAGGGTGATAGCCGGACAGAACTTTGCCGAGGTGGTTGACGGCCTGATAATGTGTTCGTTCTCTATGGCGCAGTGGGCGGGGGCAATATCTCTCGATTACGTGCCGAAGCTGCTACTGGCAGTCACCGGCCGCGAGTGGACCGCGTCGGAGCTAGACATCCTGGGCGAACGAATCTTTAACATGAAACGAGTGTTCATCACTAAGCTCGGTGTGTCAACGCAGGATGACAAGTTGCCTGAGAGGTTAATGCAGATCCCCCGCGTGCGCGGAGGCAGGCGGATGACAGCGGAAATTGTACTACCCGCACTCGATGAGTACTATCGCTTGAGAGGCTGGGATGAAGATGGCAGGCCCGCTGTAAAGCGTCTAAAGGAATTGGGGATAGATTTACCATAGCGGTCATGATAGCATAGAGATTGAAGAAATGGAGCCCAGTCAGTCATGGTAGGTTTAGTTTTGATCTCCCACGGAGAGATGGGGAAGTATCTGCTGAAATCAGCAGAGATGATAGCCGGAACGCAAGAAGATGTGGCGACCGTCAGCCTGGTACCTGAGGATAGCCCAGAGAGTTTCCAGGAGAGGATGATCGCAGCCATGGAGTCTGTCGATACGGGGGAAGGGGTGCTGGTCTTGGCTGACCTGTGCGGCGGGACGCCCTGGAATTGTACCTGCGTCTTGAGCAGGCAAAAGAAACTGGAGTCTCTGACAGGCATGAACTTGCCCATGCTACTGGAAATCCTCATGACACGCCCTACCGGCGCATCCTTGCAAGAACTGCTAGAGCTTGGTGAGACCTCAGGCAAAGCCGGGATCATCAGCCTGTCGCGGATGTTGGAACAAGCGGAGTGATCCACTGATCTTCTTCCAACTCCCATCCAATTCGCCAGACTACAGCGTCTCCTCTTTCTGGGAGAAATCAAGTTATGCCTTTGACATCGAACGGCTTGAAGCTACGAACCTTCGATAGCCTAAAGAACAGATCATTCACGACGCATCTGTAGTGTGCGCCCCAAAACTGTGGACAGTTGTTGAGCGAGTCAGAGAGTACTATGGCTCTGTTCACGGAACCAAGACAGATCGAGTTTCGAGAGATCTCCCGGCCGATCCCCAAGCCAAATCAGGTGTTGGTGAAAGTCAGGGTCTGCGCCATCTGCACAGTGGAACGCCGTGCCTGGAGCGGCGACAAGATCTCGGGGCTGGGAGAGGTCTTTGTGGGAGGGCACGAAGCCTCAGGCGAAGTAGTGGAAGTAGGCGAGGCCGTGATTCAGGGGTTCAAGCCCCGCGACAAGGTAGTCATGGGCTTGGGCTCAGGTTGTGGCCAGAATGGACTGACCCAGGCACAGGAGATAGCAAGATGATTGGCTCTGCGGGATGGGTTGCATCGGAATTCCTGGCAGGGGGAAACAAGGAGTAAAGACGTGCCGACGGAATACCCGACTCTAATGAATTGTCCCTGGAGGCCGGCTTCTGTTTCGGGCCACTACGTCCGCGTCAAGAGGATTGTCATGTGGGGATATACACGGCAGGGACTCCTGCCATCTCGTCAATCCCGAGCGTACAGACATCCACAATCTGCCCGCGAACTACTGTCCCCATCTCTGTACGCTTTGACAAGTTAGAAAAGCCGCGGCTCGCGCGCAACTTTTTATGGCTCAGCGGCGTATAGGGTGAGGAGAGAGACGCGAATGGAAGAAGAGAGCATCCTGATCCGGCGCACCCTGGCAGGGGACGAGGAAGCGTTCACCCGCCTGGTTGAGACGTATCAGAATTCCATCTACAACCTTGCATACCGTATGCTGGGGGACGCAGCCGAGGCTGAGGATGCTGCCCAGGAGACTTTTCTACGTCTTTATACGCGTTTGGGTACCTACGATCCAGAGAAGAAGTTTTCGTCGTGGGTCCTTTCCATCGCCTCTCATTATTGCATAGACCGCTTGCGGCGCAGAAAGCATACGCAAGTGTCACTGGATGACATCGTGTCGTGGCGGTGGCTACCGAGCAAGGATGTGGCCCCCGAAGAGCAGGCGTTGAGGGAAGAGCAAAAAGATGAAATCAGGGACCTTCTCAATGAACTGCCGCCTCATTATCGGGCTGTTATGATACTCCGCTACTGGCACGAAATGTCGTACGACGAGATTGCGGGCACTCTGGGAGCCACCCAAAGCACGATCAAGTCGAGATTACATCGCGCTCGAAAGATGATGGCGGAACGGGTTCAGGCCCAAAGAGGTCACGGCAATCTGGAATATGAGGAAAGGAGGGCAATCAGAAATGCAGTGCTCTAAGGTAAGCGAACTGATGTCGCTGCGCTTGGATGGCCTGCTGGACAGCGCCGCTCAGGAAAGACTCGATCAACACTTGGCCTCTTGTCAACCCTGCGAAGAGGAGTGGCGAGTGCTGTGCGAGCTATCTGAACTCTTTCAGTCCGCGCCTCTGTCTGTCCCTGCTCCAGGGTTCGCGGCAAGGGTAACCCATCGGGTGGCAGAGACGCGAGCCAAGCAAGAACTACGGCGAGGGGCATTCCTTCTATCCGGGGGACTGATTCTGTTGTTGTTGCTGACATTGCCATCGCTGATCGGGATGGCGATGCTGATCGGTGATCTTTCCAGCCCTACTCTAATCAGTACGGGCATCAGCACGCTGACCGCGTTGCTCTCTGCTCTGCGTTCAGTTGGGGATGCCGTGGCCCTGCTTCTTTCGGCCTCCCTCTCCACTCCAGCAGCGGTTCTCGCTCCGGTGTATATCGCGATAGCTCTCGTAACAATGTTCGTGTGGGTTCGTCTGATGCTCCGTGCCCGGACAGTATCTGCGACACGCCCGGCATGAGCAGCCAGAGACCCTGGCAAGTGACTGTGATGATCAGGAGGTAACGTATTCATGAAAAGAATAGCTTGGAAAAGAGCTCTGGTTGTGTGCCTGGCGATTTTGCTCTTCGTGTTGGCTGCTGGGCCTGTTTTGGCTGACAGCGGAGAAGAGGCCAAGGTCATTCTGGGGGGGAGTTTCACCCTGCACTCAGGGGAGGTGCTGAGCCAGGACCTGGTAGCCTTCGGCGGCGAAGTAGTCCTGGAAGAAGATAGTCTGGTGAATGGGGACATCGTGCTACTCGGAGGTTCCCTATCTGTATCGGGCAAGGTAAACGGGGATGTGGTCGCCATTGGCAGCCGGCTTATCCTCAATAACAACACGGTGATCAATGGTGACCTGGTAGCCCTGGGAAGCCTGGAACGCGCTCCAGGCGCTCAGGTACGAGGTAGCACGGTGCGCGGAGGGGATCTGGATATCAGAGGGTTAGAGCGTCTCCAGGAGCTGGAAGTACTCAAGCAGCTTCCCACGCAAGTACGGCTGTATGACTGGCGCATGGGCACATGGGGAGGATGGAGGTATCAGGCATTCAGATTCATCATGACCACTCTCGCGCTCATGGCCGTAGGCGTGCTCATCACGCTTTTCATCCCAAAGCAGACAGAGCTAGTTGGCCAGACCATGATAAGATCGTCCCTGCCGAGTCTGGGATTCGGAGTGTTGACTTTCACAGTCATGACACTGGCAACACCAGTGCTGGTCATCATCTGCATCGGGATCCCGGTGGCTATAGTGTTGTGGCTGGCCGGAAGCTTGGCTGTCTTGTTTGGCTGGCTGACCGCGGGACTATTGATAGGACGACGGATATTCCAGGGCTTCAAGGCGGCGGAGACGCCAGCCATGCTGGAAATCGCAACCGGCGCGGCCATCCTTTCTCTACTCTCGGCAATACCGTGCGTGGGTCCTCTCTTCACCCTTCTGGTCGCCTGCTGGGGATTCGGGGCTGTGATCCTGACCCGTTGCGGTACGGCGACATATCCCACGCCGGAGCCTCCCCACACACCGCCGGTCTCACCGACGGAGGAGGAGTTTCCGGTCGTGCCAGCAGAGGAATTGCTGGCTGCAGAAGAGGGATCGAAAGAGAAGCACTCTGTCACTTTGGAAGAGGATGAAACGGAGCAAGAAGCCGAGGAGAACAAACAGCCACTAGTTCCGTCATCTATAGAAGACGACCCTGGTGTGGAATAACCCATAACCTCAGAGATTCAAGTCACCAAGCCTCCCGCAGTCCAACAAGCTGCGGGAGGCTTCTATTTCTGATGAAGAAACTGTAATCCGGCCTGAGAAGCCTTTTCATCGTTTTTTAATCTCCCAAGAGTATACTACCCCCAGATCGAGGCGTTGAGATTTCACTGGAGAGGTACACATTACTTGGCCGCAAAGATTACGCATCTAAGACAAGCAACGTACACCCCAAGGGTACGCATTTGGCAAAACGAGAGCCTATACCTGTTTACTAAGCGTTTGCTGGACATGGTTCTAGCCACTATCGCCCTCGTCCTGCTTACTCCGCTCATGGCAATTATCGCCATCGCGATCCGCCTGGACACCACCGGTCCCATCCTCTTCCGACAGGGAAGGGTACGAGGTGATCAAGACAGCCAGGCGAAGCGTCCTGAAGAGAACATCTTCTCTTTCTTGAAGTTCCGCTCCATGTACCACGGAGTGGATCAGAACGTGCACCGAAGATACATGGAGAGCCTGATCAACGGCAAGGTGAAAGCCAACGGGTCAGGAAGCCGCTACAAGCTGTTGAGTGATCGACGCATCACCCGTGTGGGACGTATCCTGCGCAAGACCAGCCTGGATGAACTGCCTCAACTGATCAACGTCCTGAGAGGGGAGATGAGCCTGGTGGGGCCTCGGCCCGCTATCCCCTACGAGGTAGCGCAATATCAGCCCTGGCACACGCAACGCCTGGCGGTCGCACCTGGTATCACGGGCTTGTGGCAGACTAGCGGCCGCAGCGATCTTGCCTTCGACGAGATGGCGAGCCTGGACATACAATACGCTGATACACGCTCCGCTTGGCTGGATCTGGCCATCCTGCTGAGAACGATACCAGCGGTCCTCTCGGCCAAAGGGGCGGAGTAAGAGATGTTCAACAGCAACAGGGATCAGGCAGCCAGCTTGATCCCTGTTTTTTTATCTCTTTATCATTGACTTTGCAGCGCGAGTATGCTAAGATAGATCGTAGAGAGTGACGGAGCACACTATCAAGGAGAACGCACATGAAGCGGATATCTTGGATCAAGCTAAGTATCATTGTGGTTTGTGTACTGGTAGCTGCCATGGCAATGGCTGGGCAGGGAATCTCAGCGGCGAGGCCAGCGTCGTCCGCAGCCGATTCCTGGCCAATGGCCACACCTCCCTTGGATTTCGTCAGACTCACCCTCCAGCAAGGCGTTGACGACTACCTTGGGACTCAGGATACCTTCATCAACGAGTGGGCCTCGGATGAAAACCATGCTGGCGATTGGCACTTGAGTGTGCGCACCGGTGGGGCGCAGATCTCTCTCCTCCGCTTCGACGTCAGCCAAGTGCCTGCGGAAGCCGATGTTGCCATGGCCACGCTGAAGGTCTACGCCGTGCGACGGAGCAATGACAACTCCACAGAACTCAAGGCGTGGATGGTAAACCGAAACTGGGAGGCCGGTGCGGCAACCTGGACACAGGCCACGGCCACGGAGGGATGGGAGCAGCCTGGGTGCAACGGTGTCCCTGCTGATCGCAGCGGAGCTGCCAGCGAGCCAGCACAACTACTAGCACCAAACGTCTGGTGCACACTGGACGTGACCGAGATGGTACGACAATGGGTGGCCAGTCCGGAAACCAACCGGGGCCTCTTGCTGGGATCGACTGGCAACGTAGGAGTCCGATACGATCTAGCCGGTTCCGAATACCCCAAAGCGAGCCTGCGCCCCATCCTATTCGTCGTATACGCCCTCCGCCCTACTCCCACCCCAACCCCGACCTTGCCGCCGATCCTCGAAATCGTGAAAGAAGACGCAAAGGACCCCATCTGCATCACGGAGACGCTGCGATACTACATCAGTGTCTCCAACGAGGGAGACGCAACAGCCGAGAACGTTGTGGTCACCGATTGCATCCCCCTGGGGACCTACTTCGTCGCAGCCAGTTCGGGGGGAACATACAGTGATCAGATGGGAGCGGTAGTCTGGGCATTGGACAGTCTGCCAGCCGGCTCCAGGGAGGGACTGTACATCGACCTAGGACTCTACGACTGGATCGCCAAAGAGGGCGTAGTCACGAACGTGGTCGCTGTTGAGGCCGATAACGCTTCCACGGCCACCGACTATGAATGGACGGCGGTCATGCTGCCAACGCCGCCTCCCTTACAGTACCGCTACTTGCCCTTTGTCGCTCGGGAGGCAATCTACTACCCCTGAGACGTCACAAGTCGAGACTAGATCGATCTGATCCAACTCTGACAGATTGTCACGGAAAGAGCAGTCCTACCGAGACCGGGATCTCACCACAGCGTCCACGGAAGACCTGTGCAGTTCGCTCATGCCCTGGCCCGGGCGTACTGGTCTTCCATGGTCTGCGAGGACGAATCCAGGCTGCGAGTCACGATAGTCGTAGTTCCGCCTACCTTCCCACTGTGCCCTCTCGCGTTCTTGCCGTTGCCGCGCCGGCCAACCAAGACCAGCAGACGGAACACGTCGGTGGCAGACCTGGGACTTGCCCAACGCGTCCGCCAGGATCCAAGAGGTGACCGTGCCTCAAAGAAACTTGCGTCTCCATCGGCCTGTCATCCCGGTTCTGATCGGCGTGTTGATCATCCTGCAAATCTTCGCTCCTGCTCCTCCCATTCTTTACCTCCTGTGCGTCCTGCTGGGCGTGTCTGGTATCAGCTACTACTGGGCGATACAGCTTCGCGACAATCTCGACCTCGAACGGGAACGCCGCTATGGGTGGGCCCAGGTAGGGGACGTGATTGAGGAACGCTTCTCTTTAAGTAACGCCGCTGGTCTGCCCCTCCTCTGGGCCGAAGTTCGGGACCACTCCTCTCTACCAGGATACACTGCCATGCGCGTCATCGCGGTTAGTGCACGCGGGCAAACGCGGTGGAACACAGAAGGCTTCTGTAGCCGCCGGGGCGTCTTCACCCTGGGGCCTCTCTCGATCCATACGAGCGATCCCTTTGGTCTTTTCTCTGTGCAGATCGAGCATACCTACCTGGAATCCTTCACCGTCTACCCTTCGGTTTCATCTCTGCCGCGAATAGAGTTGCCCCGCGGCGTTTCCGGTGGGGCCAGCCGAGCAAACTATCCCACCCACAGACTGACCACTGACGCAGCCTCTGTGCGCCAGTACGTGCCCGGTGACGCCCTGAACCGTATCCACTGGCGTTCCACGGCTCGTCACGGGACTATTCACGTCAAGGAGTTCGACATCAGGCCATCCGGTGACCTGTGGCTGATCCTGGACCTGGCTCGCGCCGTACAACTGGGTGAAGGCGAGCAATCGACAGAGGAATACGCCGTCATCCTGGCAGCCTCGCTGGCATACCGCGTGTTGCAAGAAAATCGCGCGGTGGGATTGATAGGCTTTTCTGGCTACAGGGCCATGGTCCGCCCTGCCAGGGGTCAAACTCAGCTCTGGCATATACTACGAACACTGGCCAATGTAACGGCAGAGGGCGACTGGCCACTAGACAAGATACTGCGACAAGTGGCCCCCACACTGGGACGAGGGTTGACCGCCGCCGTTATCACATCGTCGCCGGACCCAACGTGGCTGGCCGGCATGTTGCTGCTGAGACACTACGGTATCGCACCCATGGCCATCCTGTTAGATCGTGCGTCCTTCGGGGGAGAAGGAGATGCTCGAACCATGGCTGGTCTACTGGCAGAGCAAGGTATCCCCAGTCACATCATATCGCGAGGTCATCGCTTCTCTCCGCTGATACCTCGCAGGCGACAAAGGCCCATCTACAAGGTCCTCGCAACAGGCCGAGTGCTGGTCATCCCGCCCGAACAAGCTTCGGCGCGAGACCTGGCCGGACAGGTGTAAGTAACATGGGCCGCCCGACCATGCTTACACGACTGCGCCCAACCATGCTTGCACGACTGCGCCCGGCCGAGGATTGGCTCATGTTTTCCCTGGTACTAATCGCCACGTCCATGTTACCGCTCTCTATCATCGAAGCCCGGTGGGTGCCCGGAGCCAACGGACTGCTACTGGTGACACTGCTGGCTACCTACG
>JAKLPW010000189.1 GCA_022013675.1 Anaerolineae bacterium
CGGTATCATGGGTTTCTGCCGGGCTATGAGATGGGCCACGAGGATCCGGATCTGGCCGAGCGAGGCACACGCGTTCACATGGCCGCGCTGGATGCTATGTATAGCCGGGGAGAACAGGTGATCACATTCCACGTGGGCCTGAGCCCCGAGGATCCCATCGATCCCAACCGGGCCGTCGAGAACCTGACCAGAGTGGTTGAGTATGGGCGAGATATGGGCATCACCGTTTGCCTGGAGAACTTGCGCCGAGGGCCTACCAGTGACCCCCGTCGCGTGATAGAGTGGGCCGAGGCATCCGGGGCCATGACGACCTTTGACGTTGGGCACGCGGTCTCGAGCGAGATTATCAAGAGCGGAGAGATGACGGTCCTCGAGTTCCTGGATATCATGTCTGAGCGGCTCCACGAGGTACACATGTACGAGCATGAAACGGACCGCCATCATCCTCCTGGCGACACGAACATAGTTGGGCCAATCATCGATCGTTTGCTTCAAACTGACTGCAACTGGTGGACCATCGAGCTGGACGACTACGTCGAGGCGCTTGCTACTCGAAAGCTGCTCCTCGATTACATGAGTGTGGAGTAACAATCGGTTCTACCTGTGTGTAGTGAAAGTCGGGCTCCAAGGGGATTGCCAAATCCCCGTCACGGGGTGCGAATCGGTTTCACTTGTGCGGAGTGTCTTGAGCAGTTGAATCCCCAAGCCAAAAAGGAGGCGAAGAAATGGATTCCAAGAAGAAGTGTCGTTGGATCACCGCAGTACTGGTTTTGGCCATGTTGGCCTCGGGGGTGCTCACTGCCTGTGCCCCGAAGCCTACACCTACACCTAAGCCAGCGCCCAAGCCGACCGAGAAGCCCACGGAACCACCGGGACTTCAGCCGGACGCCGAGAAGGTCGTGAGCATGTACGTGGCCTACGGCGGCCCGGACATCATCGCGGCGGAATTCGAGAAGGCTACTGGCATCAAGGTGGAGTACCTGACCATGTCCTCCGGGGAGGTGTTCGCGCGACTACAGGCAGAGAAAGCCAACCCTCAGACCGACGTCTGGTTCGGTGGTGGTTCTGATGCCTTCATCCAGGCCGCAGACGAAGGGTTGATCGAGGCCTACAAGTCGCCCAATCAGGAGAACGTTGATCCAGCCTTCCGCGACGACGAGGGCTATTGGACTGGAGTTTCCCTGGTCGTGGTTGGCTTCCTGGCCAATAGCGATCGACTCGCCGATAAGGGTCTCGAGCTGCCAAAGACCTGGGCCGAGTTGGCCAACCCGGTCTACAAGGACGAGTTGATGGCGTCCAATCTCAACACCTCAGGTACCGCGTACACAACAGTGTCGGGCATCCTGCAGTTGTTGGGCGAGGAGAAGGGGTGGGAGTTCCTGGATAAGATGTACGCCAATATCCCCTCCGTGACCAAGAGTGGCTCCGCGCCGGGCCAGATGGCGCTAGCCGGTGAGTACGCCATCGGCATCGTCCCTGACCCACACAACCTGTTCATCGCCAACCCCGACGCGCCTCTGGTGCCCGTCTTCCCGGAGGACGGTGTGCTGGCCTGGCCTTCGCCCGTGGCCATCGTGAAGGGTGGCAAGCATCCCAACAACGCCAGGATATTCGTGGATTGGTGTCTCTCACCAGAGGGACAGAAGGTGCTCATGGCGGCCAGTCCCCGTGTTCCAACTACTTCCGTCGAGACCATCGCGGGTGTGCCAAGTCTAGACGATCTGGACTTGGTGGCCTACGATCACATAAAATGGGGCAAAGAGCGTGAGCGAGTCGTTGAAGAGTTCAACAAGCGGTTTCCTCAGTACCAGTAGAGTAAGAACGGCCCTGCACCCCTGTGGAAGCATGGGTGCAGGGCTATCCTTCTGGGGGTGACATTGGTATGAGATGGGGCAAATACATTCTGCCGTCCATTATCCTGCTGGTCCTCATCATGTTCATCGTCTACCCCACTCTCACAGTGGCAACCAGGAGCTTGACCTCTAAGGGTCAACCGGGCCTCGCCAACTACGTGAAGGTCTTCACCGAGCCACATCTGCGTCGCCTCATCTTCAATAGCGTGCCGGTGTCCATTGCTTCGGCGTCTTTGTCGACTCTACTGGGACTGATCATCGCCCTGGTAGTTTTCAAGACAGACCTGCCCGGACGGAAAATCTTCGGCTTCGCGGCTGTCCTGCCAATGGTCATTCCCGGTTTTGCCAGCACGCTGGCCTACATCTTTCTGTTCGGGCGCAATGGACTTATCACCTACAAGTGGTTGAATCTGACCTGGGACATCTATAGCTGGCGTAGCGTGCTCATTCTTCAAACTCTGAGCTTGAGTACTACCTTTCTCCTGATCTCGTCCGTGCTGATAGGGGTGGACAGCCGGGTAGAAGACGCCGCCCGCAACCTGGGAGCCAGCGAGTGGGATGTGCTGACCAGCGTGACCCTGCCCTTGATCCGGCCGGCCTTGATTAGCGCCGCACTTCTGGCGTTCCTTCGCTCCATGGCCGATTTCAGTACGCCGTACATCGTGGGCGGCAGGTTCAACACCCTGGCCACCGCTTCATACACCCAACTCATCGGTACCTACAACATGGAGATGGCTTCCACACTCAGCATGATCCTGTTGCTGATATGCATGTGTGTCTTCTGGCTCTACACGCGCGCCCAGGCGGCCAGCGAGAAGGTGCGGACGGAGACAGAGCAAGGCAAGCCTAAGGTGCTTCATCTGGGCCGTCTGGTTAAAGGGACGATGTGGACCATAAGCTTACTTTATGCGAGTGTCATTTTCATGCTCTTGATTTCAATCTTCCTGTCAGCTTTCACCAAGCACCTGGGGGGCAACTTCGCGCTTACACTGGAGCACTTTGCCATCCTGCCCCAGCGTGGCTGGAACAGTACCCGCAACACACTGGTATTCGCCACCGTTACGAGCGCGGTGGTGAGCCTCTCCGGTATTGTCCTGGCCTATCTCTTGACGAGGATAGAGTTCAGAGGAAAGGGCGTGCTGGACCTGTTGGCCACTCTGCCTTATGCCATTCCGGGCACATTCATGGGCATTGGATACGCTCTGACCTTCAGCCGTGCGCCTTTGGTGATGTCGGGAACCTGGGCCATCGTCGTTGCTTGCACGGTGATTCGCGAGCTGCCCATGGGAGTACGCGCGGGTGTGAGCGTGCTGATGCAGCAGGATCGCTCCGTTGAGGACGCCGCCGCCAATCTGGGGGCATCGAAACTGCGAGCGTTTCGCGACATCATCATCCCTTCCGCTCGCCCGGCGCTGGTGGTGACGGCCTTATATGCCTTCATCGCCACCGTCAAGACGCTGGGAGCGATCATCTTCTTGATCACCCCTGGTAACAAGGTGCTAGCGGCGGATGTCTTTGAGGCCGCGGTGAGAGGCGACGTGGGAGACGCATCTGCCCTCTCCATAGTAGTGATTCTGGTGTCTGCCATAGGTATGCTGGCAATTGCCGCCATTAATTCGAGGGAGGCCGCGCAAGAATGGATTCGCAACACGCTGACCAGCGTAGCAGCCGACTAGTCAATCTGGAGCTGCGTAACATCTGCAAGAGGTTTGACGATCAAGAAGTCGTCAGCGACCTGTCGCTTGCGGTCTACAAAGGTGAACTTTGCTGTCTGCTGGGGCCTTCGGGGTGTGGCAAGACCACCACTCTGAAGATGGTCGCCGGCCTTCTCGAACCTGATGCCGGGGCCGTGATCCTCGATGGCAGGGAGATCACCCATTTGCCTCCCCAGCGACGCAATGTCGGCCTGGTGTTCCAGAGCTATGCGCTCTTTCCTCACATGAACGTGCATGACAACGTGGCTTATGGTTTGCGCCGCCGCAAGTTGCCCAAGGGCGAGATAGAGTCCAGGGTTGCAGAAGGGCTAAGACTGGTCCGGCTAGGCGAGTACGGGAGGCGACGCATTCACGAGCTTTCCGGCGGGCAACAGCAGCGTGTGGCCCTGTCCCGAGCGCTGGTCATCGAGCCTGAGTTGCTTCTACTGGATGAGCCTCTCTCGAACCTCGATGCCCGCCTGCGGGCTGACATGCGCAGAGAGATAAAGCGCATCCAGCGCGCCCTGAACATCACCGCCATCCACGTCACCCACGACCAGGAAGAAGCCATGAGCATCGCCGACAGGATCGTGGTGATGAACCAGGGGGTGATCGAGCAGATTGGCTCGCCCCGAGAGATCTATGAAGAGCCGGCCACACAGTTCGTGGCCGACTTCATCGGGGAAGTCAATTTCCTCAAGGGCCGGGTCGTTGGTGGAGAACTCCTGCTTCTGGGGAAGCGTTACCCATTGCCTGCTGACCGGTGGCCGGAGGGCGTGGAACTGATCTGCTCCATCCGTCCCGAGCGGGTACGAATGGAGAAGGACAGGCCATCACTGCTGCTGGCGGTCGTGAGCGATGCCACCTATTTCGGCTCCATGGTGCGCTATCACGTAGCAGTCGAGGCCGATGACGGCGGCAGCCTCGAACTGAGTGTTGAGCTGCCCAGCCCCCAGGCGGTCTTCGCGCCTGGCGACGAAGTCGGCCTGGACTTGAGGGTCGAGGA
>JAKLPW010000190.1 GCA_022013675.1 Anaerolineae bacterium
GGTCTCAGCTTACTGATGTCCGACAGAGTCATCCCACTGGCCGAACGGCTGATGCTTGACCTGGCCCAGGCACCCAAGGCCTTCGCCGACGGGCGCATGTTCTACGCCTACCAGTTCAAAAATCTCCTGGTGCTGGCCGCGAATTTGATCCTGGCCGGCATAGCACTGCTATTGTCCCGCACACGGCTGCGGTGGCCCGGCAGGCTGCGGGGTATAGCTCCCTGGCAGATGCTCCTTGTTTCGGCAATCGTGTTGGACCTCTTTGCATTTGGTCACGGATTCAACCCGGCGGCCGACCCGAAGCTGCTGGATTTCACGCCACCGGTCATCGAGTTCCTGCAACAGGACACCGACCTGTATCGAGTCACTACCTTCATCAACGAGGACCAGAAGCCGTTCAACGCCAACGCCTTCTCGTTCTGGGACATACAGGATATCCGCGGATACGACTCCATCATCCCCAAGCAATATGCGGACTACATGCGGGCGATAGAACCCCAAAACGAGTTGCTGCACAACCGCATCGCTCCGATCAACAAGCGAGAGTCGCTCCAATCGCCCTTGCTGGACCTTCTCAACGTGAAGTACGTCATCACCAGCCGGGAAATCAGAAGCCCCAAGTATACACTGATTTACGACGATGAGCTTCGCGTCTATCGCAACGAGGACGTCTTGCCCAGGGCCTTCATGGTCCATGACCTGGATACGGCAAGCAATTCGGATGAGCTTGCCCTGGCCCTGAGCACTTTCGATCCTCGCCGCACGGCCATCCTGGAGAGGGGTTCCGAGGGAGGACAAGTATCGGAGCACGATCCTCTGCTGGCCCAACTGGAATCCTCGCCCGAAGGGCAGGACTTCACAACTGCCGATATCATCGACTACACCCCTAACCAGGTGCGCGTCAGGGTCTCCGCTGCCGACACTGGGCTTCTGATCCTGGCGGACAGCTACTTCCCAGGCTGGAAAGCCTACCGGCAGTTCTCGGACGGGACAGAAGAAGAGATTCCCATCTATCGCGCCGATGGTAACTTCAGAGCGGTATTGCTGGAGCCCGGTACTCACACCGTGCGTTTCATCTATACTCCGATGTCCTTCAAGATCGGGCTCTACGTCAGCTTCATCGCTACCACCGCCTTGCTGCTTCTACTCGCCTACGCTGCCTGGAGTCACTACTATCGTGAAAGCTCTGAGGACGCTGTCGCCCAGCGCGTGGCCAAGAACACCCTGACGCCAACCATGCTGCAACTGGTGAACAAAGCCATTGACATGGCGTTCGCTATGCTCATGTTGCGCATCCTGGCTCCCGAGAACGCGGGGAGGTACTACTTCGCCATCCTGATCGTTAGCTGGCTGGACATATTCACCAACTTTGGCCTGAACACCCTGGTCACTCGCGAGATCGGGAAGGATAGGGAGAAGGCCAACCGCTACCTGTCCAATACGACCATCCTACGCCTCTGCCTAAGCGGCATCGCGGCCCCACTTCTCTTTCTGTTTATCGTCGGTTGGCGCAGCTTCTCCTCCCTGCCATCGGACACCACCTGGGCCATAGTCCTGATGGCCATCGGGCTGATACCTAGTGGTATCGCGACGGGTCTGAGCGCGGTATTCAACGCCTACGAGAAGATGGAGTACCCCGCCGCCATCACTACGGTAACGACCCTTCTGAGGGTCAGTCTGAGCACACTCGTATTGTTGGCGGGACTGGGCTTCGTGGGCCTCGCCGGCGTATCCATCGTCGTGAACGTGGTTACCGCCGGCATACTCTTCCACCTCCTGGTTCGGCACCTCTTCCGGCCCCATCTAGAAGTAAATTGGAACTTCCAGAAGCGAATCTTGCACAGCTCCTATCCCTTGATGATCAACCATCTCATGGCCACGCTCTTCTTCAAAGTCGATGTAATGTTCCTTCAAGCGATGCAGGGAGACACCATCGTCGGTCTGTACTCTACCGCCTACAAATACATCGATGCCTTGAACATCGTGCCGGCCTCTTTCACCATGGCAATCTTCCCGCTGATGTCGCGCTACGCCAGCACTGCCAAGGGCTCTCTCCTGCGAGCCTACAAACTCTCTATCAAGCTCCTCTTGATCTTTGCCCTGCCAACCGCTCTGCTGACCACCCTGACCGCAAGATACCTGATTATCATATTGGGAGGCAGCGAGTATCTGCCCCACTCCATGATCACCCTTCAAATCCTGATCTGGTACATGCCCTTCGGTTTCATCAACAGCGTGACTCAATATGTACTCATCGCCCTGGATCAGCAGCGCTTCCTGACCCGCGCCTTTGCCATTGGTCTTGGATTCAACGTGGTCGCAAACCGGATCTTCATCCCGATCTATGGCTACCAGGCAGCGGCTGTTATCGCCGTGGTGTCCGAGCTGGCTCTGCTCATACCCTTCTACTACGGCGTTCGCAGGCACCTGGCCCCCCTCCCCTGGTTCGAGCTCACCTGGCGACCGGCAGCGTCAGCAGCCCTCATGGGCATAGTGACTCTGGCCCTGCGCCAGCCTATAGGTCTCATTCTGGCATCAGTATGTGGCCTGACCATCTACATCCTGGCCTTGGTGTTGCTCGGCACCTTTGAAACGGATGACATGGAACTCGCCAGAAGAGCCCTCCCCCTGGGAAAATTCCGCCGCAAGCTGCTCAGTCTGCTCCCCTGGCGGTAATTACCGCGGAGACCGCCGAGATCGCTGAGTTAGCAGTGTTAGCGAAGGTCTCCCGACCGAGCGGGGCATCGGCACGACCTTGCTCCCTCTCACGGGCGAA
>JAKLPW010000191.1 GCA_022013675.1 Anaerolineae bacterium
CGCTGCGTTGGGAGTGGCGGGACTCTTTGGAGAGCACATTTACGGTGCGCAGGACGACACCGAAGCCTGTACGAAGGATCGTACCATCCAGCACATTCTGGAGAGCTATGACCTGCACGGCGACGAGTTGCTGGTGGTCGGCGACGGACCGGTGGAGATCCGTCATGCCAAAGCGCGGGGTGCGGTGGCATTGGGCCTGGCCGCCGATGAGGAGCACCGACAGGGCCTCAACCCTCGCAAACGCCAGCGCCTGCTGGATGCCGGAGCTGATCTCATCGTGACGGACTTCTTGCACCACGAGGATCTGCTCTGTTACCTCTTGGCCGACGGTAGGTATCATCTCAATATTTCGGGGCACTAGATTCAGTAGATTTGAATCTGGGTTCGTAGTGCGCACTTTAGTGCGTTTTCACGGCGCTAAAGCGTCTACTACAAACAGAATCCAAGTGATTGCCCCATTTTATTGAGAAGATGCGACGGTAGTGTACAGTGACAGCGAGAAAAGGATTGCTCTGCCCAATGATGCCCATGCCCCGACCTCGACCAACGCAAGACAGTGCGTCACAAGACAGTGCGTCACAAGACAGTGCGTCACAAGACGATGCGTCACAAGACGATGCGTTGAAAGACGACGTGGCGAAAGGTCTCGGGGGATGCACGTGAATTGGGTCTCCAGGGACAAGGCCCTCATCAGGGACGTGCTCAGAATCTCGCTGCCCGTCATCGGCGAGCATCTTGTGGGCCTGGCGGTGGGCGTCGTGAACACGAGGCTGGTGGGCCACCTGGGAGCGGCAGCGCTGGCGGCCGTGAGCCTGTCAACGCAGTGGATATTCTTGACGAACGTGCTGTTTGCGACCTTCTCCATGGGCGCAACCACACTGGTGGCGCAGTCGGTGGGGGCGGGCGACTGGGACACCTCCAACCGGACAGTGCGCCAGGTCACGCTGGCGGGTGTCGCGATCGGCCTGGTGGCGGCGGTGCTGGCCTTGCTGTTCGCCGAGCCCGCCATGGCATTGATGGGAGCTGAACCCGAGGCGTTGGCCCTCGGCGCAACCTATTTGCGCATCACCGCGAGCATTTTTGCCCTGTCAGCGGTGATCAGTATGAGCGGTGCTTGCCTGCGAGGCGCAGGAGACACGCGCACCCCGATGGCAGTCATGACCGTGGTCAACGTAGTGAGCGTCGCCGTGTCGTGGGTGACCATTAACGGGATGTTCGGGCTACCCAGGCTGGGCGTGGCAGGGGCGGCTCTCGGGATGGCGGTGGGGTGTGCGATTGGAGCTACGCTCTTCACCGGCCTTTTGCTCAAGGGCCACTCCGGCCTGAAACTGGATCTGCGGGATTTGCGGCCCGACTTGAGTATGGCCAGGCGAGTCCTGCGAATCGGCCTGCCCAAAGGCGTGGAGCAGCTAGTTCTGCACCTGGCCATGATGGTCTTCTTCCGGATCGTTGCAGGTCTGGGCACTGTCGCGGTGGCCGCCAATGCCGTGGCGCTACGTGTCGAATCGCTGTCGCTCATGCCTGCCATGGGCCTTGCTATTGCAAGCACGACGCTGGTGGGGCAGCGGTTGGGCGCTGGCGATCCCAAGCGGGTCCAACGGAGCGGCTACCTTGCCTACAAGATTGGCGCCTGTTGGATGGCGCTGATGGGTTTGGCGTTCATCTTCTTCCCTCGAGTCCTCATCGGTTTCTTCACAGACGAACCCATGGTCATCGAGATGGCCGTTGTCCCGCTGCGAGTGAGTGGTCTTTTTGCACCCCTGGTGGCAGCAGAGTTGGTCTTCAGTGCCTGTCTGCTGGGCGCGGGAGACACCCGTTTTCCCATGATCATCACCTGCGTGAGCGGTTGGGTCATGCGCGTGGGAGGAGCGGTCGTGCTGGGACTCACGCTTGGCCTGGGGCTCGCCGGCGTCTGGCTGGGCCGGGCCTCCGACGTGGCCGTGCGCGGCGTCATTCTGTTCCTGCGCTTCCGTGGGGGGCGGTGGAAGGAGACGAGGGTGTAGGGGGTGCGGGTTCCAGTTTCTACTGGGTGAACCTTGTGAGTCTGCACCTTACCCCGCCGTGCCCTGAGACGGGCAGGTTTGGGTTCTCTTCTATCAGAGGGCTCTCGGCCAGACGCAACCCTGACGCCACAGGGAAGGCCCTTGCCCTGGCGAAACCTGCCCCTACCTTCTCTACTTGATGCAATCGCCAGAAGGTGCTACACTAGGGATGTTGAGGCCAATCGTTTGCCACTCAGTAAATTGACCAAAATCACTGGGTATCAGCCCTAGCGCGAAGGGAGTAACGGAGATCATGAGCCCAAAAGACATCGGGCACGGCTTGTACGCGGACGCCTTCTTCGGCGCGGACGTCACCTCTGTAGACCCACTGCTAGATACGTTGATCAAACTCGAGGAAGAGCGCCAGACCCGGCGGCTCATCCTTATACCTTCTGAGAGCTACGCTCCGCAGCCTGTGCGCCAGGCCCTGGGATCGGTGTTCACCAACATCTATGCCGAGGGCTATCCTCCGTCGCAGATGGTGGGCAACGACGAGGAACTGCTGGCCGATATGACTCAGCAACTGGCCTACTATCGTCGCTACGCCGATCGCCGCTTTTACAAGGGTGCAGACTACGTTCACTTCATCGAGACGCTGGCCCAGCGGCGAGCCGCAGCGTGCTTTGCCAATGAGCGCGTCAGTGAAGATCAGATATACGTAAACGTGCAGCCCCTGTCGGGGGCCGCGGCCAACCTGGCGGTCTACGAGGCGCTGATGGAGCCCGGCGACACCTTGATGGGTATGGATCTCTTCCAGGGCGGGCATCTGACCCACGGTTCCGAGTTCAACGTCTCCGGCAAGCGCTACAAGGTGGTGTCCTATGGAGTCAGCAGGAAGGACACCAGGCTGGACTACGACCAGATCCGCGAGATGGCCGAAGCCTCCCGCCCGAAGATCATTGTTGCGGGCTACACATCCTATCCCTGGGCACCCGACTTCCACAAGTTCCGCGAGATCGCCGATAGCGCAGGGGCGTATCTGCTGGCCGATATCGCGCATCCGGCGGGGATGGTCGTTGCCGGGCAGTACCCCACTCCGGTGGGGATTGCCGACGTAGTGACTTTCACGACTCACAAGACCCTCTGTGGTCCTCGTGGGGCATGTATACTTACCACCGACGTGGATCTGGCAGGCAAGATCGATCAGGCTGTGTTCCCGGGCTTGCAGGGCGGGCCGCACACCAACAAGTTCGCTGCCATGTGCGTGACTTTTGAGATCGCTCGGACAGAGACATTCAGAGACCTGCAGCGGCGCATCGTGGAGAACGCAGGGGCACTGGCGAAGGGACTTACAGACCGGGGGCTGAAACTGGCCTACGGCAGCACAGACACGCATTTGTTGCTCCTCGATCTGAAGAGCGTGCAGCACGCCAACAAGCAGCCCTTGTACGGCGAGGTGGTGGCCCGCATCCTCGAATTGGCGGGCATCGTGGTCAACAAGAACACCATTCCCTGGGACACCATAACCGCCATCGCCACCGGCATCCGCATGGGCACTCCCTGGGTGACACAGCGCGGCATGGGGCCGGCGGAAATGGACACGCTGGCCGATTGCATTGCCCGGGTCATCCACGGCATCACTCCGTTCTACTACGAGGGACTTCTGGGACGCCTGCCGAGGGGCAAGATAGACCTGGACACCTTGGAAGAGGTCAAGTGGGCCGTAGACGAACTGGCCGGTGGGGCTCAGGCCGAGACCGAGCGTGGCGATAGCTCCTATCCGCACTATTCCCTGCGTCCCCGCCAAGCGAATCTCCCAGCGCCTCTCTTCGCGGCCGATGCGCACCAAGGAGATCCAGTTCCCGCCGAGGAGACGGTATTGATAGATTCGAGCGATATGGGCATCGTGCGAGTCAGTGGATGGCGCGCGCAGCCTTGTCTGAACGAAACCTGCACGGCCGACATCGCTGCGCTGGAGGTCGGGCAGGGGACTCATAGCTTCATGCTGGATAAGGATGGCCGGGTCATCGACGACGTGACGGTGTGGCGGCTGGAGCGTGACGAACGCGGGCGCGATTCCTATCTCGTGCTCATCAATCCCGAGAACTTCGACCGTGTCGTCTCATGGCTGCGTGGTATCTCGGATGGATACATCCTTTTCGATGACCAGGACGTGTGGCGCAAGGTGCAGGGCCCGGCCAAGGTCGAGGTCCTCAGCGGTGCCGGGGATGAGAGCCAGATGGTGGCCATCGCCGTTCGTGGGCCGGAAGCCCGGGAGCTGCTGTGCCAGGTTGTCACTGTTGACTTGCCGGAGCACCCCAGCAATCGCGGTCTTCTGTTTGACTGCGTTGCGTTTACACATGGGGATCACGTACTGTGGGTGACTCACGATGGCTACACTTCCGCCGATGCTGTGTATGGGATCCTTGGCCCCTTGGCGGGCATACGGGCGGCGTGGGATGCGCTGGAGCAAGCGGGAGCCAGATCCCTCAAAGCTCCTGAAGCTCGAAGGGCAGGGCGAGAAGCAGCGGGATTGCCCCCAACTTGGCCATTGGGCGTGGATGCTGACGCGAGAGACGGGACGCTCTACCTGGAGCGCTTCTCGGAAATGTTCGCCATGAGCAAGCCCTACTTCGTAGGGCAATCCAGGCTGCCACAGCCGAGTGTCTCCACGAAG
>JAKLPW010000192.1 GCA_022013675.1 Anaerolineae bacterium
CCCCTACCTTCTCGTTGGGTGAAGTCTCCCTACCTCCCCGTTGGGTGAGGTCTCCCTACCTCCCCGTTGGGTGAGGTCTCCCTACCTCCCCGTTGGGTGAGGTCTCCTGACCGAACCACCACTACTCTCGGCAAAGGCCCAACCCCACAACTCAGTCAGGAGACCTTCGTCTATCAAGACTAAACTACCAAAAACAGAGCCCCCCTCTATCAAAGGCTGACTGCCGATAGCTGACCCCGCTGGTAGCCATCAGCAGTGGATCGGGCTATCCAGTTCCTACCACGAGATCCTGCTTACCCGCCATGATCTTCAAGATAGCCTCATCCGTTCTCTGCATCGCCTGTGCCAACCGGCCCAGATTGCGCATCGACTCCTCGGGCGTGCTAGCCACAATGCCATCAGTCCCCGCGACTCCTACGCCACGCACAGCCAGATAAGCTGTGCGCACTGCTAGCCCCGCGGCCGTGCCTACCTTCACTGCACAGCCCGCCTTTGCGCCATCACAGATCACACCGCTCACATTGCCAACTAAGATGCTAATGGCACGGGCTATAGCAGCTTCGTCACCATCCAGCAGCCTGATGATGCCTGCTGCTGCTCCGGGAGCAGCGGCGGCATAGGCCCCACAAAGGGCAGAGAGATCGCCAGTATGGGACCTGATAAGCGCTGCCACGAGATGGCTAGTGGCTAGCGCTCGGGCCAGGCTATCCTCATCGGCCCCCAACTCCCACGCTACCTCCGCGACCGGTATCGTCCCCGCGATCCCCTGGTTACCGCTGTTACCACTGGCCATAATGGAAACCTTCAGCCCGCTCATGCGTGCATCCGAAGCTGCTGCGGCCAATGCCGTCGCGCGGCCAGCCGCGTCGCCTGCTAGGACTCCATCCTCCATCAACCGGGCCCTGTTAGCACCATATCCCATGCCGGGACACTCCGTGATGCCCATGCGCCCGGCTGCCTGGTTCATACGCACTCCCCTCAGCAGGAACTCCTTCTCCGAGGATGAGAGATCATCCGCCAGCGCCAAGACGTCCTGCAACGACCTGCCAACGAGGAAATCCGGCGGCGTGGCATCATCTTTGAGCCTCGCGGCCCAGCCAGGAAACGCAACGGGATCCCTATTCGCGGTGATCTCCGTGACGCCGGTATGGGTCCCCTCAATCACTGCCCTCCCGGTTCCCGACACCGTCTGGATGGTAGCTTCAATGTGAATGCCTCGATAACCTCGATCCACTCTGCAATCTACCCTACCACCAGTCACAAGCTGTTGGGCACGCCGCACATCATCAGCCTCTACAGGAGTCAACACCTCCAGGCGAAGATCAGGGTCGCCAGCCAGGGCCCCCAGAGCGGCTGCGATGGGGATCCCGCACAGGCCACTAGTCCCGGGCACGGCAACGGCAAGGGCGTTCTTGAATACGTTGGGATCGCATACTACGGATATCCGCTGAACTTCACCTCCCACGGCCCGACGCGCCAGAGCACATGCCAGTGCGATAGCGCCGGGCTCGGTACACCCTAACGACGGCTGCACTCCCTTGAGCACGGCTGAGATACGCATCGTTGTCATTATCTCCCTTTTATTCTCAAGACTTCCTTGTCTCCACGGTAGGAAGATTACCCTATGAGGCTGGTAGCTGTCAAGACGGAAGTGCCCGCCATCGCCTGGGGATGACTGGCACCTCTGTCTCGGCAAAAGGCTCTCCTGCCGTGGGTTCCTATCCTAGCCGTAACCGTCAAGAGGAACGCAACCGCTCCATGTGCGCGACCTTCTCCGCCAGCATGGACGCGCTGGCTATGTCCGAACGGTGATAGAGATGTTCCGGCTCAATATCCTGCACAATCCCCTCAACAAGTGCCGCCGCATCAGCGACAGTGGCGGCCGTACACAACACCGCCAGGGCCCGTGACCCCGTAGTATAGACCGCCTGGCCATCAAAACGCACGCTAGCGTAGAAGAGCTCGCCGCCGCGTTCCGCGATAGTTGTCTCGTCCACTGATATGCGCCGATCCACCTCAGGGCTGGAGGGGTAGCCCTTGGGCACCAGATACTTGACAACAGTGGCAATGGGGCTGAAAGGAATTGTACCTTCCAGGCGTGTCAGCATTTGATGCGAGATATCAACCAAGTCCCCGTTCAGCAGATGCATCACATTCATAGCCTCGGGGTCGCCCAAGCGGGCGTTTATCTCGATAACCTTGGGGCCGTCCGCCGTCAGCATGAACTGGCCGTAGATGAAGCCACGATAGAGCGCACCGTTTTCCTCCTGAGCCGCTGCCACGATGCGCCATAGCACATCCGCGGCGGCAACGCGCTCGGTCTCAACCACGAACGGTAAGAGATGGTCGGCACAGGAGTAGGCCCCCATCCCACCGGTCATAGGACCAGAATCCCCTTTGCAGGCCAGCTTGAAATCCTGAACCAACGGCATCGAGACGAGCCTGGCCCCATCGCTGAACGCCATGAGGGAAAACTCCTCTCCCTGCAGGCACTCTTCGATAAGAATGCGCCCGTCGTGTTGTATCACTTCCAGAGCATAACTCAAGGCCTCGTCGTCATCTCTCAGACTGCGTTCCGTGACCTTGACACCCTTTCCACCGGTGAGCCCCAGCGGCTTGATAGCAACCGCGTCAAGTTCGTCGGCTGCCGCGAGGAGTTCCGTCTCGCTGATACAGAGACGATAACGAGGCATGGCATTTGGAGCGCAACGCGACATCAATGCGCGCAAATATGATTTATCACCCTCCAGCCTAGCCAATCCTCTGGTTGGCCCAATCACGGGGATTCCAGCCAACTGCAGGGCATCCACCACCCCAGCAATAAGAGGAAGTTCCTGGCCCGGTACCACCAGATCAATGCGATCCTCTCGCGCGTATGATACGATCTCGCCGACATCCGAAAGAGAGCCCAATCTGAAGTCGCGGCAGAGCCGGGCGAGGCCCGGATTAACACTCCCCATGAACGCGTACATCTCGGGTTGGTAGTCAGACTGAGCCAGCCTCTTCGCGATGGCGTGCTCCCGCGCACCGTGGCCAAGTATCAATATTCGCAAGATTCCTTCTCTTTTCAGTTAGTAGCACAGAACAGACTCAACGACGAAGATCACGCCAATAGACTACCTGTTTCGGCATGACCGCCAGCAGAGACATCGCCTGGATCCACTCCACATAGCTAGCCAGACGCCAGAAGCTTCTGGATCAGCCGCTCAGGGTACATTTGGCCAACCAGGAAGCGCACAGGATTGATACTGAACTCGTAACGATCGCCACGGTAGAGAGCCTTGAGATACTCAAGAGGCCGGTCATCATCCAAGAACGCGACACCCTCCTGCAGCAGGAGGGGAGCACCCTCCGTGATGTTGAGCAGAATAGCTTCTTCTCGCGAGGCAGCCACCGCCCTCAGACCCTGATTCGCATGGGTCAGACGAAATCCATACTTGTCCTCCAGCACGCGATAGAGCGAGGTCTGATCCAGGGACTCATCCAGAAGGTCGGGGCAGAGGTCATACGGAATGTGGGAGGTATTGATTGCCATAGGCTCGCCATCTGCCAGCCGCAGCCGGTCGATCTTAATCACCTTGCTCCCGGGCTCAATCTGAAGGGCGGAGCCAATCTTAGCAGGGGCTTCAACTATGGTGAGCCCCAGCAGCCGAGCACCCGGTATGAGTCCCCTCTCAAGCATGTCTTCGCTGAAGCTGGTCAGCCGCAAAAGCCCCAGTCGCACGTGAGGCTTCGCCACAAACGTGCCTCGTCCTTGCTCCTGGCACAGCACGCCGTCTCTCACCAGGGTCTTGACCGCCTGTCGCGTGGTGTTGCGGCTGACCTGATACATCTCTGCCAGGTCCCTCTCAGAAGGCAGCTTGTCTCCGACGCGCAGGCTGCCATCAGCGATCTGTTTGCGGATGATTTCGGCCAACTGATAGTATAGTGGCAGAACGGAGTCGTGATAGAGTTTGATATCAACACCTCCTCGATAAGTGGATAGGTGGTTGGTACCAATTTGTATCAGGATTGTATCACAATTTCTACTGCCTGTCAATTTTCCTCGCGAAACCCTGTTCAACACAATGTGCCTCTGACAGATTCTGTGGTAGAATACGGGGTAGCAGAACATGGAGGATCAGACCATTGACTGATGTATCTTCTCAATGCCCCCCCTGGTTGCGGGTGCGGATACGGAACGGGAAAGAATACGAAGAGATCCAGCACCTGCTGCGGGGTCTCAACCTGCACACCGTCTGCGAGGAGGCCGGTTGTCCCAATATCGGGGAGTGCTTCGGGCAGCGCACCGCGACTTTCCTGATCCTGGGAGATACCTGCACCCGGAACTGTCGCTTCTGCGCAATTGGCCACGGACAGCCAGGCCCCCTGGATGAGACCGAGCCGGAGAACGTCGCCGAGGCAGTGGAACGTCTAGGGCTCAAGTTCGCTGTGATCACGTCCGTGACCCGAGACGATCTTCCCGATGGCGGTGCCCACGTCTATGCGACCTGCATGGCAGCCATCCGACGACGCATGCCGGAGTGCGGGATCGAGGTGCTGATCCCCGATTTCCAGGGCTCTAAGGAGGCGCTGCGCACGGTCATGGAGGCCCAGCCTGACGTGCTGAATCACAACGTAGAGACCGTCCCACGACTGTATCTCCAAGTCAGGCCCCAGGCTGAATACCAGCGATCGCTGGAGGTCATTCGACGGGCCAAGGAGATGCTGCCCGATGTGCTTACGAAATCAGGTCTGATGCTGGGACTGGGCGAGGAGCGAGAAGAGGTCGTCGCAGTCATGCACGACTTGAGGGAGGTTGGGTGCAGTTTGCTTACCATAGGCCAGTACCTGCGCCCGTCGTCTGGCCATCTCCCCATCCAGAGGCATTGGAAACCAGACGAATTCCGTGAACTCGCCGAAATCGGCCAGGAGATGGGTTTCCTTCACGTGGAAGCGGCCCCACTGGTGCGCAGCTCGTACCATGCGCGCCTGCAAGCAAACATGGCCAAGGAGAGTCACCGCTAAACGCTGCCTGGGGAGAACGGGATAGCCACGAATAACCAGCTCACGGTCATTGTGACCACCCTACTCGCGGAAGACGCGGCACGGAGGAAGGGAAGCTACGCAAGACACCAAAAGGATGCACCTTCGGGTGCATCCTTTCTTCATCACCAAGAAACGCGATCTAGGATTGAAGGCGAGGGAACACTCGGAACCACAATCCACTATCTGACGTAGATTGACCCAATCCCCCCGTTAATCTTCAGGTATAGCCGATTGCTTGCCAATTCAAAACCCTCGGACACGTAGTAGTCGCCTTCTTTCCGGAAGCGCTCTGCTACATCAATCGAGCCCAGCCCACTGTCAACCTCAATACGAGCTGCCACCCCCTCCGGGATGGAGAGAGTCACATCCCCGATGCCTACCTCGATATCAGCAGTCGTCCGCCCGGCGTCTCCTGGAAAGACCACTTCCACCCGGCCCTTGCCGCCATCCAGGTTAAGGTCCGTTATCCACAGCCGAGACAGATCCAGTATAGCCTCACCAGCCCCTATGCTCACGTCCAGTGCCAGCGGGACGGATGCATTCAACTCAACCATCCACCGGGACCCGCGTCCCAGGTCCCACGAACTCCCAAAGCTCTGATTGCTTTTGCTCCTAAGGATCAGGTATCCTTCGTTGTTCGATACCCGGTAGGACTTCTCGCACCGATATGCGCCGTCGTAATGCACACATTCCCCTTCCATCAGGTTGGGCGAATCTGTCAACTTCGTCACCTGTAACTCTCCGTAGCCAAACTCAATACTTACCTTGGCCGATTCGGCTCCGGCTAGCTCTTGCGTTAGGAATTGCGATTCCGACGAAGGCTCCGCGATACGCTCCCCGAAACCCGTGGTACTGAGAGCACCCACACCTACCACCATGACCAGGGCTATCACCAAGAATAGAGCTGCGCCCCAACGAGTTCTCGCCAGCACCATCTCCAGGCCCAGCAATACCAGCAGCAAGGGCCAGAAGCGCCACAGATCACGGATGTTCCAGGCTATCATTCCTTGACGGCTCAAAAGGGCAACCACGCCCGCGACGATGAGAAGGAATGGGAAGAGGATATCTCGTCTTTTATGCATTGTGCCCCTCCCGCAAAGCTTTGACCAACAGGTACACTCCCAAGCCTGCAATCAAGAGTGGCCACATCATACGGAGATCGACCCACCAGAACAATCCCAAGTTGCGCAGCAGTATCATGGCCCCAATCCCTATCATAATGGCCCCCGCAGCAGCCGTCCTCCGACCACGGATCTTCTCCTGGTCGGCATCGTCCACTTGCAAACTCGCGTGCTCCCCGACGACACTAGAGCGTATCTCATCACACAGACGTTCCGCCTTGTCTCTCAGGGACTCGATATTCTCCCGAATCACATCCTCATGAGATTCACCCACGCGCTCTTTCTCCGGCAGAATGATCCAAAGGATCAGATAGAGCATCACGCCAAAACCGTTTACCACCGCAAGAAAGACGAACAGCAACCTTATAAGTACCGGGTCGATGCCCACGTAGTCTCCCAACCCACCACACACACCACCGAGCACCACATCAGTAGAACTTCGATACAGCTGTTTGGTCATTACAACCTCCTGATCAACAGGGTCCACAAGCACCTGCTGAGTACTTTGATATCCTCACTATCGTATACGCATGAGTTAGGAGATTGGTTGCAGCACTCGACCGCCCCCCCACCGTTGGGCAAGGTCTCCCGACCGCCGCCCCACCGTTGGGCCAGACCACCGCCTCTCCGCGAGGGGAGCAGGGTAAGTGAATTGGTGGGCAGGTCAGGATTTATCCGACTAAATCAGAGCCCAATTCACTTACCCCTACAAACGCCGCCACATCGTTGGACAAGGTCTCCCGACCGCCGCCCCTCCGCTGGAAAAGCAACCCCTTGGCTAGTCAATCCAAGAACACCAACACGTCCAAGCGCCAACGTGACGAGAGCGTGCTCAGAGCACGCTCTCGTCCAGCCAATCCACTACCCGAAGGGCAGTCCCATATCCATCACAGAAAAAGAGCCCCTATCTTGCAAACCAGAACCAGGCGTTCTGACTCGATAACCTCATAGACCAGGCGATAGTTGCGGCGTCCGCCAGGGACACGCACGACCATAGCATAGATCTCTCCCCTCACCTTCCGGCCTTTCCTACGGGGACCAGCACGCAGCCTATGCAAAGCGTTCTTAACCACTAGCCGCCATTCCGGCGGTAGCGTCTGGTAGTTACCGTATGCACGACGCGAAAGCTCGACCCTCTCCAATCGCTCCACACGCTACTCAGTGCCTTCCGAACTCCCGCTCCAGTTGAGCCGCGCTAAGGTGAATCATCGTCGGGCGCCCGTGGGGGCACGTGTGCGGCAGACTAGTCTGCTCCAACTGCCGCACCAGGTCTCGCATCTCCTCCAGCGGGAGTGTTTGGCCAGCCCGTATGGAAGTGTGGCAAACCAGCGTTCTCAAGGTATGCTCTTCCCACGACATTCCTGCCTCGTCCTTGGCGTCCTGGTCCAAGATCTCTGATATAGCTGCTGCTATGTCCTTGCCCACCAGCGCCGCCGGCACTCTCCTCACCAGGATAGTGGAACCCCCAAAAGGCTCCAGTTCAAACCCCACCTGTAGGAGCAACTCCTGATGCTCTCCAACAACCGCCGCCTGCTGAGGCAGAAGTTCCACAGTAAGCGGTTCCAACAGAGCCTGAGAGGGCACATTCTGTGAAGCTCTTTGGGCCTTGAGCTTCTCGTACAGCACCCGTTCGTGGGCCGCATGTTGATCCAGCAGGTATGCTCCGTCTGGCCCTTCGGCGATGATATACATCTGGCTTAGCTGGCCTACTACCCGTAGCATCGGCAGACCTGTCAGCTTGCGCTGGGCACCGACCACAACAGGCTCCCGGTCCGCTGTGCGCTGCATCTCCATGCCCGGGTCAACCATTCGGGCACCTCCCGGCTGCCTCACGTGAGCGAACTGTCGCCGCCTTTCCCACTCCTCTGCTGTCAGCGGTACTGGCCGGGCACTGACCCCAGGGATCGGACGTTCATTGATCAACACCCGCCGCACCGCTCGCTGCACTGCCGAGAAGACCTGTCGCTGGTTGCGAAAGCGGACCTCCCGTTTCGTTGGATGGATATTGACATCCACTTCAGCCGGATCCACCTGCACGTTGAGCACTGCTATCGGGTGACGCCCTCTAGGCAACAAGGTATGATAGGCCTGCTCCACGGCGTAGGCCAGGGAGCCATCCTGCACCCAGCGCCTGTTTACGAAGAAGAGCAGGCTCCGACGATTAGATCGATTCAGTGCTGGGGAACTCACGTAGCCCCAGACCCGCAGCGTAGCAGGTTGGCCGTCGAGGCTCTCTTCTGTTCCCGCTGGCACCTCCAGCTTCTGCGGTACCACCTGCAGCATCTGCGGTACTACCAGCAGCATCTGCTGTGCCACCTGCAGACCAAGGACATCCACCAGAGCATTGTACAGCTCGCCTGTGCCCATAGTCTGCAAGACCAGACGCCCGTCCTTCAGTAGGGTGAAGCGCAGCTCTGGATAAGCCAGAGCATAGGAGGTGACCAGCGCCAGTGCGTGGGAGGCTTCAGTAGGGTCCGAGCGCAGGAATTTCAGCCGAGCTGGCGTGTTGTAGAACAGATTCTCAATGGTGACCACCGTACCCGGGACGCGGCCCTTGCTTTCACGATGAAGAAGCTCTCCCCCTTCCAGGCGCACCAGTGTTCCGATAGATTCACTGGCCGCCTGCGTCACCAGAGTCACGCGGGATACAGCCGCAATGCTGGCGAGGGCCTCCCCACGAAAGCCTAAGGTATGGATGTCGAAAAGATCCTCAGCCGACACCAGTTTGCCCGTCGCGTGCCGGGCGAAAGCCAGCTCTACCTCGTCTGCGGGAATACCCTCGCCGTTGTCAGTCACCCGCACAAGCCTTCGGCCACCCTGTCTAATCTCCACACGGACAGTGGTCGCCCCGGCATCAATGGCGTTCTCCACCAACTCCTTCACTACAGAAGCTGGCCGCTCCACTACTTCCCCCGCGGCGATTTTCGCTGTCACATCCGGCGGCAAGACTCGAATACCCATATATTTCCCCCGTCCTTCCTCAACCCCATAACTTGATACTATTCTACCCTGCCGAGAACATGTCGTCAAGCAGCGAGGGCTGCCACGAACAAACGGCTCAAGCCTCCTATCCGACTCCGGGCCAATGGGACAAGAACAGACGCGGATAAGGGGCAAGAGAAGGCAAGTTTGTGAACTTCATCACAAACTTGCCTTTCCTCCCGATATGTGATACAATACTGTACGTGTTCTGCTAGTGATCCAACCCATAAACACACTACCTACCATCTCTAATGAAGGAGACGGCAAGAGTGACAGACAGGCTGATGGCTTTTAACCAGGTCTTGCGCCTGACCATGAGGCTGTCGTTCTGTGTGTCCGACTTCCCCAAGGCAAGGGCTACCGGTCAGTAAGGTACCCTTGCTTTTCTTTGTTTGCGCAACGTCTGCGCCTGCGCAACGTCTGCGCTTGCGCAACGTCTGCGTTTGCACAACGTCTGCGCTTGCGTAACGTCTGCTGCCACACTCATATCCAGACCGAGCCAACCAGGAAGGAGGGTTTCATGAAAGAAGTCGTCATCGTAGGAGGAGTACGTACTCCCATTGGAAGCCATGGCGGGGCTTTCAGAACCATCACTGCCCAGGATCTCGCCGCCATCGTGTTCAAGGAAGTGGTTCATCGTACTGGCCTGGAACCCCGTCTCATCGACGATGTCATTTTGGGATGCATAGGCCAGCAAAGTGACGCCGCCAACATCGGGCGCGTCGCATCTCTCATGGCCGGCATTCCAGCCAGCGTCCCGGCGTACACCGTACAGCGTAACTGTGTATCGGGCATCGTCTCCATTACCAATGCGTATCAGGCTATCCAGGCTGACGACGGCGAGGTCTTCCTCTGCGGCGGTACAGAGAGCATGTCCACCGCACCCTACTCGGTTCGGGGGGCCCGCTGGGGGCTGAAGCTGCGCTCCACCACATTCATAGACACCCTCTGGGAAGGATTGACCGATCCTGTCTGTGGAATGATCATGGGTTACACCGCCGAGAACCTGGCCATGCTCTATGGCATCTCGCGGGAAGAACAGGACAAGTTCGCCGTCATGAGCCACAAGAAAGCCTTCCGGGCCACACGCATAGGTCGCTTCCGCGATGAGATCGTGCCTGTGCCGGTGATCAAGAAGGTTGCCGGACAAGAGGTTGCCCGCGAGGAGATCCTTCAGGACGAGTGCATCAATCCAACCCTTTCCGTACAAAAAGCAGCCCTCTACCCCACGGTCTTCAAAAAGGGCGGCTCGGTTACACCGGCCAACGCCTGTCCTCTCAGCGATGGGGCGGCTGCTGTGGTCGTTATGACTGCCGACAAAGCCAAGGAGTTGGGCATGGAACCGATGGCTTACATACGCAGCTACACCTACGAGGGTCTTCCGCCCGAAATCATGGGCGCCGGCCCGGCCATTGCGGTTCCCAAGGTTCTAAAGAGAGCCTGCCTCAAGCTAACTGACATAGATCTCATCGAGTTGAATGAGGCCTTCGCGTCTCAGTCTCTGGCTGTAGGCATAGAGCTAGAGAAAGATGGCTGGGATTGGAACAAGGTCAACGTAAACGGCGGGGCCATCGCCCTGGGCCACCCAGTGGGCTGCACCGGCACCCGCATAGTGGTCACGCTGATGCACGAGATGATCAAGCGAGACGTCTCTTTGGGGCTGGCCACGGCCTGCGTCGGCGGTGGCATGGGCGGCGCCATCATAATCGAGCGAAAGTAGGAGGAAGCAATGAGCCTATACGACAAAGCTGAGCGGCAAACATTCATTGAAAAGGGCTTGGAGATCTACGACGGAATCGCGTCGAAGCTAGCGGGAGATCACAGCAACGGAATCGTCGCCATCTGCCCCGAAACCGGTGCCTATTTCGCAGGAGGCACTCTGAACCAGGCGAATGACTTGGCCTACCGGGCAATGCCCGATGCCTGGTACCTCTTCGTTCGCATTGGCGACCGCGATGCTAACCTCCCTCTCCAATCCTGGTAATTACCATAAGTCCAAGGAGGTGAAGGAGGGCAAGCTTGAGCTATTGGGCCTGATTGGCCCGATCTGTCTGGTCAGTTTCATATCAGAAAGGAGGTACGCCATGTACATTTTCAAAGCTGCCGTAGTGGGGGCAGGGTTCATGGGCGGCGAGATCGCCCAGGTCATCACCTATTCCGGTCTGCCTGTGGTCATGAAGGATATTGATCAGCAGATGCTGGATAAAGGGATGGCAACTATCCAGAAGATCTACCAACGGCGGGTAGATAAAGGCAAAATGACACCTGGCCAGGTGAAGGAGAAACTGGACCTGGTCATCCCCACCCTCGACTACGGCGAGTTCGCTGATGTGGACATCGTCATTGAAGCCGTGCCGGAAAACATCGAATTGAAGAAGATGGTCTTCGCCGAGCTGGACAAGATTTGCCCTCCAGATACAATCCTGGCAACCAACACCTCGGCCCTATCCATCAAGGAGATCGGGGCCGCGACCAACCGTCCCCACAAAGTCATTGGGATGCACTTCTTCAGCCCGGCCCACGTGATGAAGCTGGTAGAAGTCATTCCCAGCGAGGATACCAACGAGGATACCCTGGATACCGTAGTACAGTTCACTCAAGAGCTGCGCAAGATGCCCGTCACGGTCCAAGAATGCCCCGGCTTCTTGGTGAACCGTCTCCTGATGCCATACCTGAATGAAGCCACCTACGCACTGCAAGAGGGCGCTGCCACCGCCTCCGAGATTGACGAGGCTATGCGCGACTTCGGCTGGCCCATGGGCCCATTCCAACTCATGGACATGCTTGGCGTGAAGGTCTGCTATGACGTAGGGGTCTATCTGGCCTCGAGATATGGCGATCGCATGACCCAAGCCGGCCTGTTCGAGAAACTGATCGAAGCCGGACGATACGGAGAGAAGGCTGGGGCGGGATTCTACGGCTACGGCGATCAGAGTGACGAGCCGGTCAAAGAGATGATCAAGGAACTCCAAGAGTCCGGAGAAGTGGCCACAGACAGTGAATTCAGCGTGGATAGATTGATGATGCCACTGGTTAACGAAGCGGCATTGTGCGTCACGGAAGAGATCGCCAACGTCAACGACATTGACATGGCCTGTATCGCAGGCATAGGCATGAAAGTCGGTGATACTCGTATGGGACCACTGGAATATGCCGATACTCTGGGCCTGAGCCTCGTCATCGAACGATTGGAAGCCCTGGAGTCACGTCTTGGCGAGCGATTCAACCCCGCCGATATCCTGCGCCAAAAAGCAGCCGCTGGACATCTGGGCAAGAAAACCGGTCGTGGGTTCATGGAATGGGCTTAACGTGAGGATTTCCACCAAGGTACACTAGCACGTTGATCTCCACCCAACTAGTGAAAGGAGCCATAAAGATGGGCGAATACCAGAACATGAAGGTAACGATTGAGGGTCGTACCGCCATTCTGACCATTGACCATCCTCCCGCAAACTCCTTCGACGCGCAGACCGTACAAGACCTGGAAGCAGCGTTCGCCGAGGTCTCGGCGGACAAGAACGTCAAGGTAATCATCATCACCGGAGCGGGACAGTTCTTCAGCGCCGGCGCTGACATCAACACCATCGCAGCAGTCAAGGGGTACGAGGAGGCCAAGGAAGTTCTGCTCAAGGGACAGGCTATCTTCAATAAGATCGAGGCGTCTCCAAAGCCAGTTATCGCTGCCATCAATGGCCGCTTTGCTCTGGGAGGGGGGAACGAGCTGGCCATGGCCTGCCACATTCGCCTGGCTGAGGACAGCGTCAGTTTCGGCCAGCCCGAGTGCGTTCTGGGGATCATGCCGGGGTGGGGAGGTACCCAGAGGCTCCCACGTCTCATCGGTAAGGGCAAGGCCCTCGAACTGCTATTGACCGGCGACCGCATTCGTGCTCAGGAGGCATTCCGACTGGGCTTGGTCAACAAGGTCGTACCGGTCGGCACGGTAGTCAGCGAAGCCAAACGGCTGGCCAAGAAGCTCTCGATGCAAAGCCTGATGGTAACAGGGGCCATCATCGATGCGGTCAACGATGGTCTGGACATGAAGCTGGCAGATGGCTTGCTCTACGAAGCGGACCTCTTCGCCAAACTCTGCGAGACGGAGGACATGCGCGAAGGGATCAGCGCTTTCATGGAGAAACGCCATCCTCAGTTCAAGGACCGCTAGGCGTAGCGAGTAGCGAGCGGACGAGGTCAGGCAACCGACGGCCCATTTACCCTCATCTGCTCGCTTACTTCCGAAGATAGAGACACGCCACGAGCGTGGGTCTGGCCGTCGCAATGTGAAATAGCCCTCCACCGGTCCCAGCATCCGTATCTCGTAACAGAACCGGGGACGAATTGGCTCTCGCGTTTGCGGGGCGGACAGAGACCTATGTTGGCTGCCAAGAAACACCTGGGGGAAAACCCACAGTAATGTGTCTTGCGCCACAGTGAGAGTCTCTCATACGTCCGACGGCTTGCAAGCTACACCATTCAGCATTAATAGGCAAGGAGGCGAATAATGGATTTCAGCTTTCCCAAGGAGTATGAACTGCTCCGTCGCATGATCAGGGAATTCGCCCAGAACGAGGTCGCGCCCATCGCCGAAGAGATTGACCGGGATGAGCGCGTCCCCTGGGAAACGATCAAGAAGGCCGCCAAGTTGGGCCTGATGGGAGTGCCTTTCCCTCAGGAGTACGGCGGCGCTGGCGCTGGTGAGATCGGCTACTGCATCTTGATGGAAGAGATCAACAAAGTCTGCGGCTCCACTGCTACAGTGATCGGTGCTCACACCGGCATTGGAGCCATGGCCATCTATCTGGACGGCACGGAGGAGCAGAAAAAGAAGTATCTCACACCTCTGGCACGAGGAGAGAAGATCGCGGCTTTTGCCCTCACCGAACCCAATGCCGGATCCGACGCAGCCAGCATCCAGACTCGCGCCATCCGTGATGGTGACTACTTCATCCTCAATGGCTCCAAGCTTTGGATCACCAACGGGGACATCGCGGACATCCTCACTGTAATGGCAGTCACCGATCCCGCCCTGGGTGCCCGCGGTGGCGTCACGGCCTTCATCGTAGAGAAGGATTTCCCAGGTTTCATCGTTGGCACCATAGAAGAGAAAATGGGCATCCGTGGATCTTCTACCGCAGAGCTCTTCTTCGAAGACTGCCGGGTCCCCAAGGAAAACGTCCTGGGTCAGTTCGGCGCTGGCTTTCTCACTTTCATGAAAACCCTCGATATCGGACGGCTGAGCCTGGGGGCGGGCTGCCTTGGAGCGGCAGATGCAGCTCTCGAGATGAGCATGGACTTCGCCAAGAATCGCTATCAGTTCGGGGCACCCATCGCCCACAAACAGGCCATCCAATGGATGATCGCCGATATGGCCACCGAGATCGAGGCCCTGCGTTCCCTCGTCTACCGCACTGCCTGGATGGTAGATACTGGACAGATCAACCGAGAATTCAGTACCCTGGCCGCCATCTGCAAGCTCTACGGGTCCGAGGTTCTGGGTCGCTGTGTGGACAAGGCGGTGCAGATCCACGGGGGCATGGGCTATATGAAGAAGTATCCCATCGAGCGCATGTATAGAGACGCTCGCATCACTCGTATCTTCGAGGGAACCAGCGAGGTTCAACGGGATGTCATCGCCCGCAACCTCTTCCGCAAAATCGGGTTGAGGATTCGGTAGCCAGGAAGGAGAAATCCACGAATGAAGATTATCGTTACTGTCAAGCAGGTGCCCGACACAAATGAAGTCAAGCTGGACAGGAGTACCGGCACCTTGATCCGAGAAGGAGTCCCCAGTATCATCAACCCTGAGGACAAGAACGCCATCGAAGCCGCCATGCAACTCAAGGAGAGCATGGAAATAACCGTCATCGCTCTTTCCATGGGACCTCCCCAGGCTGACGGCGCTCTGCGAGAAGCCCTTGCTATGGGAGTCGATCAGGCTATCCTCCTCTCCGACCGTGCCTTTGCCGGTGCCGACACCTGGTCCACCGCCGCGACATTGGGCATGGCTATCAAGAAGATAGGAGACTACGACCTGATCCTGGCCGGACGGCAAGCCATTGACGGCGACACGGCCCAAGTTGGTCCCCAGCTCGCGGAGTACCTGGAGATCCCTCAAGTTACCTATGTCCGGGAGTTCGCCATCGAAGAAGGCTCTGTGCGGGCAAAGCGTGCCGTAGAGGACGGCTACGAGGAGCTGGAGGCTCCCTTGCCAGCCCTTCTCACTATCACCAAGGACGCCAACAAGGCCCGCTACCCATCCGCCGGAGGAATCATCACTGCGTACCGTACCCAGGAGGTTACAGTCTGGGGTCATCAGGATATCGGAGCAGATCCGGAGAGCATAGGACTCAAGGGTTCGCCGACCCAGGTGAAGCGTAGCTTCACGCCTCCTCCCAAGGAACCTGGGGAGAAATTCCAGCTTCCTCCGGCCGAGGCAGCCAAGGAGATAGTGGCACGTCTGAAGAACAAGAACATCATCTGAGCCTTAGATGAGATTCAGAAAGGCTATCCTCGAGAGCAAGGGGATACTTGAGACCAAGGTACCACCAGCTAGAATGCCCGCGTGAGTAGCACGCGAGGAGGGACAATCGCTCTGTGCTGAGATACGCCATCTTCGATCTGGATGACACTCTATACTCCGCCGAGGCGGGAGTCATGCGGCGCATCACCCGCCTCATCACCCGCTACATGGTCGAGCGTGTGGGCCTCACACCCGAGCAGACCAAGGAGTTGCGACCACGCTACTGGCAACAATACGGCACGACTCTGGGTGGCCTCATGCAGGAGTTCGGTGTTGACCCCGGGGACTATCTGCCATACGTACACAACTTCCCGGTGGAAGAGTGTCTCAGCATGGACCCTGGGCTGGCACAGGCTCTTCAGCTTCTCCCTCTGGAGAAAGTGATCTTCACCAACGCGTCCGCTGCCCATGCCCGGCGTGTCACAGCATTCCTGGGTATCGAGGATCAGTTCAGGCACATCTTCGACATCGCCTTCGTCGACTATGTCAGCAAGCCTGACCCGGAATCCTTCCGCAAGGTTCTCAGAACCTTGGAGGTTGAGGGTAAACAATGTATGATGATAGATGACAATCCGGCGAACTTGCGCGCGGCAGCCGCTTTGGGCATGATTACCGTTCACATCGGCCCCGAGCACTCTAATCATGGCTCGGACTTTGCTTTGAGATCCGTGTCACAAATCCATGACGTAGTGCCGGAATTAGTCGCTCGCGGGCTTCTGCTCCCCGATCCAGTGGCAGGGGAGTTTGCCAAAGGATCGGACAGCAGCAAGAAACACGACTAGAATCAGACAGACTTACACCATAAGATTGGGGAGGTTACCGTATGGAGAGAAATGATTGGGAAGAGCGCTACTCACAGCGTTCTAGATGGATGACCAGCTCCATCATCCGCGAGATTCTGAAGTTTGCACAGCAACCGGATATCATCTCGTTGGCAGGAGGATGGCCCGACGCAGCCCTCTTCCCGGTGAAGGAAATGGACGAGATCGTTCATGATGCGCTGATGCACAATCCCGGCCCCACCCTGCAGTATGGAGTCACCGAGGGGTACAAACCTTTTCGAGGCACTCTAGCGGAGCTGATGGCCGAACGCGGGATTCGTATTGATGAGGACAATCTGCTCGTCACCAGCGGTGCCCAACAGGCA
>JAKLPW010000193.1 GCA_022013675.1 Anaerolineae bacterium
ATCATCTCAATATTTCGGGGCATTAGATTCAGTAGATTTGAATCTGGGTTCGTAGTGCGCACTTTAGTGCGTTTTCACGGCGCTGAAGCGCCTACTACGAACAGAATCCAAGTGATTGCCCATTTTATTGAGAAGACACCTGAAATCAACTATTCTTTCCTCGATCCAAATAGGTCTGAGAGATCCTTTTTAACCCCTTCAGGAGTAAGTTCGCTGCTGCCCATATCCTTATAGAACACCTCATCGTATGGTCGCGTGCGCAGGACGATGGGCATGGGGACGGCGTGGCCCGTGATGAGTACCTGCTGGCGAGTGTTGAGGCTGTTCAGAGCATTCCTCAGGAAGGTTCGGTTCGCAACTCCCATCAGAACCCCCTCGATGTCTCTCTCGTCGGTCAATTTACCGGTGATGCGCGTGCCGAGCTGGGAGAGGATTTCTGCGTCTATGCCGCCCGGACGCTGGTCAACGACCATCAAAGTGACGTGATACTTGCGCAACTCACGGGCGATGGTGCCGAAGATGGTCTGGCGCGATATAGCCGGACTGAGGAACTTGTGGGCCTCCTCGACGGTGATGATCAGGGGCTTGGGTTTGTCAGCGGGTTTCTGGGTTTGCTCGTAGCGCTCCGCCTTCTGGCGGTAGAGCTGGCGCACGCGCCTGGTCACGATGTTGGCGACCAGCATGTGATCCAGAGTCGAGTCCTGGCGACCGAAGTGCAGGATGACGTGCTTCCCTTGATCCAGGGCGGCCACCATGTCGTCTATCACCGAGAAGGGGGCCTCCTTGAGCACATAGGGACGGCGCGCTATCCTCTTCAGGTTGCGTTGAAGGGCCCCCATGGTGGCGGGGTGAGCTCCTCGGGACTCACAGAAAACGCTGACTTCGTCCGGGCTCATCTCCAGCAGCTTCTGCAGCCATCTCTCCTTGTACTGGTCTTGTAGCAGTCCGATGGTCGGTTCCGCAGTTGCTCGCAGGTTCAGCTCCTCGGCCAGCAGGAGCACATCCTCGGGCTCAAACTGGTTGAGGCCGATCTTGAGGGTGACGTCCACACTGCGCCCCGCACGCGCGGCAGCGGCTTCCTCCAGGGAGTAGATCAATACTCGTGAGCCAAAGAGGTGTCGCAATCCCTTGACCCACTGCTTGTCCTCCGACTCCTTGCCGAAAGCGTACTCGTCGTGCATGTCGAAGATGAGGTTGACCGCCAGGCCGGACTTGATGATGCCACAAAGAAGCAACCGCACGAGGAAGCTCTTTCCTGTGCCCGTTTGACCGAAAATGCCGTTGGAGCGCTCCACCAGACGGTTCAAGTCCAGGCAGATGGGTGTCTCCATGGTCAGGGGTGTGCCGACAGCGAAGTGCGAAGCATCCTCGCGGCCGAAGACGGTGTGGAAGTCGAGCTCCGAGGCCTCGCACAACGTGGAGAAATGCATGGGGATAGTGCGCACTGTCTCGGGCGGCGAGATATCCTCCGCGAAGGTATGGTCATCGGCTTTGCCCATCATGAGCATAGGCCTGACCTCCACGGTAGCGTAGGTGTTGGTGCCGGATAGGGTATCAGCAATGAAGGGTGACATGCCTCGGGGAGGATCAGCAACCAGGCCGGGGCTGGTGCTGCGCAGGGCGATGTCCGAGATCATGCTGAAATAGAGATTACGCTCCCCCTCAATGGTCACGAAATCGCCGATGCGTAGGTCCTCGGTACAAGAGCCCGGATCCAGACGTGCCGTCAGGCCAGCATTGAAAGCGCCTTCTACCACAACACCCAAACGTTTACGCGACATCTCTCAGCTCCTGGGATCGATGGCATACAGGATGGTCATCAATCGTTCGTAGTCGTCTTTCAGCAGGCGGGCGATCTCTTTGGCTGCCGCTTGCAGCCAGGCTTCGTCTCTGTCTCTGCACAGATAGGTCTCTCTCAGATTAGCGACGATGAGTTGCTCGGGAGGTACAGGATCACTTCCGTTGAGCAGCAAGCGCAGGTAGTATGATTCTTCCGTGAAAGCTCGTACTTGCTCCTTTGAGCAGGTGTGTACTGTGTAGTGTAACAGAGGAGGTTGCGACGGGAGAGATTGGGTGATCCTGTCGCCGTCGCTCCAGCCCACCAGCAGCGCGCGGAACTCGGTGCGCAAGGTGTGGACTAGCTCGGGATGTTCGCGATATACGCTCGCATCTGAGGTGTTCTCGGTGCTCCGTCGGATGGGACGTCGTGAGGGGTCTATGCCCCCGGTGGTGACGTGGCAGACGATGGCGTAGATAGTTCTTCCGCTATCATCGCTGGCCCAAATCAGACTGCCCAGGGCAGGGGGATGGTTCAGGGTATAGCTCTCGGCCACCAGGGAGGTGGTCTCGGTGGCGATGATTTCTCCTATCTTCATACTCCTCGTCTCCTCTTGCTGCGGTGCTTCGCTGAACGAGTATAAGTTATTCCCTGCTGCGCGAGAGTCCTCTCGATTATCTCTTCCACCAGCCGCCGGTCGCCGACGGAGATCACCGCCTGTTCGTGGGCCTCCTGCAAAGTGGGCGGGTAGGCGGGCACGTCGCTGCTGCGCTGGCACTGATCGTAGACCACGGCGTGGACCAGGTCGAGCATCTCGGCGTCGGCACTGACCCAGCGGGGGATCTCCACGCGAGCGATTTCCCCCCTCACGTGGAGGTAGAAGAAATCGATGCTATGCTCTTCCCCGTAGCGTCTCAGGATATCGGACGTGCTGCCGAAGACGTCTGTGCGTTCGCCTGGGCCCAGATTGCGGAAGAGTTCGCGATCGTATGTTTGACCCAGCCACTGGCAGAGTTTCTTTCGTTCCTCGTTGCCCAGCGAGCACGTACGGCAAGTAACCGGGCTCTCCTGGCATATCTCGAACCGCAGGGCGTTGCAGACATCGTGGCCCCCCGGGTAGCTGATGTAACTGGCGACGGGGATCTTCGAAGCTCGTAACCCGGTCAGGCAACCTAAAAAGCGTTTCAGATAGAAGTCCTGTTCCTGTACGCTCCGGCCTTTCTCCTGCAGGGCCCAGAGAATCAGCGACCCGTCTCTGAGGGCCACGGCGGGCCGGTCAACGGAGGCCGTACATTCCAGGAGATGGGCCATCTCGGCGACGCTCATGGCCAAGTCTTCGTCGATGGGGCCGGTCTTCTGCTCCGGGTTGATGAACAGGTCATGGTCTTCGAAGTAGAGTCCAGCAGAGGAATCCAGCTCGGCTCCTGGATGAGGGCCATAGGTTAGGATGGCGTGGCCCGTATTGATCACGTAGAAGCGTATCGGGCTGTGTCGATCTCGTTGGATGGATGACCCGTCGGCTCCCACAACGGTGAAGCTGCGGGGAGTGCCCGGGTTGGTGAACGTGCCCGCCAGAGTGTTCAGCGGCACCGCCACCAGCCACGGAAACTTGCGACTACGAGACCGAATCTTCTCTGCCAGGGCCTGGGGATCTGTGGCGCGGAGCAGCGCTCTGGCCTCTTCCAGGTAGCTGGCGCTTTCCTTGAGTCTATGAGCCGTGACCATCCGCTCTATATCTTTGCTGATGGAAGCCAGTTTCAGGGTCAAGAAGCACCTCGGAGAACACGCTCGTCTCCCACTCGCCGGGTGATGTGTTGTTCGTCCAGGTGTTCCAGCACCGCGACGGCGTACTTGCGACTGGTGCCGAACATGTCTCTCACCTGTGCCACGGTAATGGAGTTGCCGGCCTTCAGGTGGCTGATGATGCGTGCGGCCATATGATCGTAGGTCTCGGAATCGAACAGCACGGCATCCGTCAGCTTGACAAGACGTCCCTGTTCGATCAGAGCGGCGAGCACCTCTTGGCCCACTGCTTCCTCGGCCTGGATCACTGAGGGAGGGGTATGGGATTGCTCTTTGAAGGTGGTTATCAGGGCGTCGATAGAGCGCTGTTGGTGTGAGGTGAAGACAACCTGGTGCTCCGGTGAGTGCACGAAGGTCTGGGTTTCTTTTACCCGGCCCTCACGCAGGGCCTGCTTCATCATCTCGTTGAATAGCTTGGCCGTTAGGCGCAGTCGGCTCTTCAGTTCCTCGCGAGGGATTCCCTGGCGTAAGGATTGCTGTCGATGATAGTCCCTGAGCAGGCTGGTGAGTTGTTCCATCAGGCGTTGCCAGCCAGCGATGGAAGCAACCAGGAGGTCGCCCCCCAGGGAACCCTTGTCAGAAGGAGGTGATTGCGTGAGAAAGACGAGTCTGCCGGCTACGTTCAGCTCGTGGAGGGCCTCTTCAATGTCTGTGTGAGGCAGGGACGTCCGCTCTACCAGTTCTGTGATCGTCAGAGGGTATGATGCGTCAAGGGCCTGGAGGATGACCTGGGTTGGCTCACCTTGCGAGATAACCTCGAGACGCTGGATTACCTCGGGGCGGAAGCGACGGTACCGTCGCCCAGGGTATGCGGAGACGATGGTTCCACCTCCTATGGTCATGCTGGGCGAAGGCTGGCGAATGATGAAACGGTCCCCCCGCACGATTGCCACCGGACTGGCAAGTCTGATCTGCACCCATCCTGTGTCCCCGGGGGGCAGTTCCTTCGTCTCCAGGATCCGCACTCTGGCCTGCACCTGGGCCGCGCCGGTGAAGAAATCCACGGCCGCGTTGTGGGCAAGAGGCTTAGGAGTGGTCTTCAACAGCCTGAGTTGAGCGTCGAGCAGAAGGGTGCCTTGCAGCCATCCCGTGGTTGTGACAACATACCCTCGAGCCAGGTCTTCCACACCGAGGCCCACCAGGTTGATAGCCACGCGGCTTCCGGGCACAGCCTGCTCGGTCTTGTGCTTGTGGGTCTGGAGCCCTCTGATGCGCGAACGGAGCCCCACAGGCTGTATCTCAACTTCTTGCCCAACCTCGAAGTTTCCATCTATGAGCGTGCCCGTGACGATGGTCCCAAAACCGGAGATAGTGAAGGCTCGATCAATAGGAAGGCGGGGCTTTCCGACGTTGGGCCGAGGCTTGGTCTGGGTCAGAAGCTGGTCGATCTCGGCCAGCAACTCGGGCAGTCCTGCGCCGGTGAGAGCGGACACGGGCACTATGGGGGCGTTGGCCAGCGATGTGTCCTGTAGTTCTTCCCTCAACTCCTCACGTACCAACTCCAGCCATTCGGGATCTTCAATCAGATCTGTCTTGGTGAGGGCGACGACGCCCTGGTTCACGTTCAGCAGGTCCAGAATCGCGAGATGCTCCCGAGTTTGAGGCATGACTCCCTCGTCAGCAGCCACGATGAGGAGGGCCGCGTCAATGCCTCCCACCCCGGCGAGCATATTCTTGATGAAATCCTCATGCCCCGGGACGTCCACGATGCTCACGACGTGGCCGCTGGGTGTGTTGAGCCAGGCGAAGCCCAGATCGATGGTCATTTCCCGTTCCTTCTCTTCTTTGAGGCGGTCGGGGTCAATGCCTGTAAGGGCTTTCACCAGTGCGGACTTGCCGTGGTCAACGTGTCCGGCGGTGCCAATAACCTGCACGCTGTAATCCTCCCATGTCAGTCGAGGTCTGCGTCGGCAGATGAGGCCGCCGGAGGCTTTTCGTGAGTGTCTGCGGGTGTCTCGTTTGCCAGTGCCTTCCATGTATGCGAAAGGGATGCGGCGGTTTTCTGCTGCCTTTCCCATACGTGGACGACTTCCTTGCGGGCTAGCTCGCGATCTTCTTCGACCTGTTCCGAAAGCTGTTTCGCCGCCTCTAGATTCTCCTGGATTCGCACCGCCAGTTCCTCGATTCTGGCTGTCTGTTCCAGATCGAGTTTGCTCTGTTTGTCGAGATGGAATCGCCAAAGGTCCAGGTGCTGGTTCCAGCGTTTCTCGTTGTCCCCCTGCCACTCGCGCAGTTCGCGTCTTTGCTGCTCTTCGGCGATGTTCTGCAGTTGCTTCATCTGTTCTTGCTCATAGCGCAGTTGCTTGGCCAGCTCTTGCAGTTCCCTGGAAAGCTTTCGGCTCTTCTCGTACTGATCGCCAAAATGGTCTATCTTGTCGGACCAGACTTCCATCTCGCGCGACAGGCTCTCCATCTTGCGAGCCCATTCGGCGACCTGTTTCTGTCGGCGAAGCTCAGCCTGACGCTGTTCTCCCTGGAGCTTTTCCTGGTCCTCTTGTAATTCGCTTCTAAACGCCTGCAATTCGACTGATAGCTTGGAGGCCTTCTCCTCCCACTCCTCCAGGTAACTTAGTCGAGAGGCATGTTGATTCAGTTGCTCGCGTAGTTCATCGAAATCTGAGATCGAGCGGACCAATTGCTCTTTGTCTCGCTGGCGCTGCGTGTCGATTAAGGAGATTCGTTCGTCCTGGCTGGCTCTCCGCGGGGCGAGTTCCTCGACAACCTCTTTGAGTTTCAGGTTGCCCTCATGCAAACGGCGATCTTCCGCCCCTAAGGATTCGAGCTGCTTCTCGATCCGACGGAGGGCGTCCACTTCCTGAGAAAGTTTGTTGAGGGTGGTGATATCGGCTTCCCGTTCCAACCGCCGCACTTCCTCGGTCTGGGTTCTGATCTTACGCTGCTCCTCGCGGAAGTCGTGCAGGAGGATCGTCATCTCGTTCTTCGTTTGCTGAAGGCTCTCCTCGACCTGACTGATGCGGTGCATCTCGGCCTGAGTGGTGGCCAATCTTCCGTGCAGTTCCCGGATGCGGCCCGCCTGGTCTTCGATGATGATGATCTGGTTCTGGACCAGGTCGCGGAGCTCGGCAAGCAACGCCTTTTGCTTTCGCAGTTCTTCGTCCATCCAGATAAAACTGGGTTGGGATTGAGTAGCTGTCATGTCTATCACCTCGCCTGATCAGTGGTTAAGTTCAACAATTTCGTCATCTATCAGGTAGATGACTCGTTCTCCGATATTGGTGGTACGGTTGCCGCTGCCGATAGACTTCGGAAGTCTATCACGCGCGAGGAGGCATTAGTTATGGGTGTACCTCGACTATGGTTCCAATCTCGGCCCAGTCGTAGACCTGTTTTGCGGCGTATGTGTCGAGAACAATACAGCCAAAAGAAATTGGCGTGCCCAGGTAGCCCGACCAGAGGGTCTGCCCGTTGCTGAGAATAGGAAGGGCATGAATTCCGTTTTCCGAGGCTCCTGCCCAGTAGATACCGAGCCACCAGGGCATTCTTAGTCCCCAGGCCGACGAGTAGGCCTCTTGAGGGATCTTATCCAGCACCTTGAAGGTCCCGTACTTGGTGGGGGTGCCGTATCGTCCAGTGGAGCACTTGAAGCTGAATACGACTTCCTCATTCTCCCAGGCCGTGAAATGCTGTTGCGAAACGTCTACCTCGATGCGTTTACGGCTCTTGATGATGTCCGTAACGATGGCGAAACGTTGCTGCGCCTCGACGCTGTTAGGGTTGGCTACCATGGCCATGCGATACGCCTCACGGGCCTCCTCCAGTTCCTCCCGTTGCTCGTAGCTCAGTCCTTGCTGATAATAGGCTTCACATAACATGAGGCCAGTGTCCAGGTAGCTGGGATCCTCGCGGAAGATGGGGGCCAATCTGTCGATGGTCAGTTGCCAGTCCCCTTGCCGGTAGCTATCCCTGCCGGGTAGATACCGGATCGCGCTTCTTCTCGCCTGCTGCAATGCCTCATCGTTGGCGTTGAGCCGGATAGCGCGGTCAAAATAGACAATGGCTTGCTCTATGCGATTGTGCTCTAGTAATTCCAGGCCGCTGTGCATGTAGGCCGAGGAGAGTTGTAAGCGTGCCTGAGGGTCGGATGGGGTGACTCCTCGGATTTCTTCGAGGATGGAGATAGCCTTGTCCCAATCCTCACGGTTCCAGGCTTCGTCGGCCTGGAACCAGAGCGAGGCTACCTGCTCTTCGGGGGAAGGGGTGGCGGTAGGGATGGGGGTTGGGATAGAAGTAGAGGGATTCGCCCGGCGAGCCCATACTGCGCGTCCTGTCCGTGCTACCCAGAATGAGCCCAGTAGCGCTGCCAGACAGAGCAGCACTGGGAGTAACACCGCGCGCCAGCGATGGAGAAATGAGCCGAGAGTCTTGATGCTTGCTCTCATGTCCGGCAGGGGACGCGTCTTTTCAGGAGGAGGAGTCAGTTGGTCAGAAACCTCCGGCGAAGGGGATCTTCGGAGCGTGTCTTCTATGCCTCTCTCTCTCATACGTTTCTCTGCCCACGCGATTCCCTCACGGGCAGCGGTGCTGTTGGGATGTAGGAGCAGCGCTTGTTTGAAATAAGCCTTGCTACCCTTTGGCGTGGGGGCCAGAACCGCCAGCCAGAGCCAGGCGTCTTCGTTGTTGTCTTCGAGCGTCAGTACCCTGTGGAAGCAGCGACGAGCCCAGCCTTTGTCACCTGCTTCCGCGGCAGAGATGCCCTGTTGAAGCAGTCGATCAATCACGGTTTGATGCGACTTGTGTTCCAAGGGCGTACTCTGAGAAGCGGGTACCGATCCATCCTGATTCCCTGACATATTAACCCTCATTTTCTCAGAACAGGGTAGGGCAGACTCCCCTTATTATATCATGAAACCTGGGGGGTCGCAAAGGATACCTGAGGTTGACTGGGGAGTGGAGACTCGTATAATTGGGAAAAGGCTGATGTCGTCTTTCCACATCCGCTCCTTTGCTTTGACAATAACGGAGAATCGTGGTATGCTCTGCGAGAGGGTCATCGCTGCTCCCCATTCGTGCGACATTGAAGTCGGGATGGGGGGCTTTTTTGACGCGACTTAGCTCTGCTAGTCAATATGACGGTGATTTTGTCAGGCATGTTTTGCCAGACATGTGGATCAGGCAGATGTCTGGAGCAGTACGTGCATCGAGAGGAGACCGGGATGCGCATCGGTATTGATGCCAGGTTGGTGCATTATCAGCAAGCCGGCATTACGCAGTACACCCTCAGGTTGCTGCAGGGATTGGCGCAAATCGAGGGTGAAGACGAGTTCGTAGTCTTGCAGAATTACCGGGTCCGAGAGCCGTACGTAGAGCACAAGAGGTTTCTACGGTCTCCTTGCTACACTCCCAGTCATCATCGCCTTGAATCTTGTCTTCTAGCGCTGGAACTACTCCCACTGGGTCTGGACGTTTTCCATAGTCCCGATTTCATTCCTCCCCGCAAGTTCCGCTACAAGTCCGTCATTACTGTGCACGATTTGAACTTCCTGGTGTACCCACATTTCTTGACTTCCGAGGCGGCGCGCTATTACGGACAGATCGATCAAGCCGTTAGACGTGCTGATCGAATTATCGCGGTGTCCGAATCCACCCGGAGGGACATCGTGCGCCTTATGGGGACTCCGGAAAGCAAGATCAGCGTGATCTATGAAGGAGCCAATCCCATCTTCCGTTGCCTTGAGAACAAGGAGGAACTGCGCGAGAGTTTGCGGCGGAAGTACGGTATTCAGGAGGATTTCATTCTGTTCGTAAGCACCATTGAGCCACGCAAGAACATCCCCACGTTAGTGCGTGCTTTTCGCCAATTGCTCGATGATTACCATCTCGACGTCAGCCTTGTGCTCGCTGGCCGCGAAGGATGGAGATTCGACGAGGTCTTCAACACTATTGAGGAGCTCAAGTTGGAAGATCGGGTATTCTGTCTTGGCCGAGTGCCGACGGCAGATCTTGTGTGGCTGTATAACACGGCGAAGGTATTTGCCTTTCCTTCCTTCTACGAGGGTTTTGGCCTTCCACCCCTCGAGGCTATGGCCTGCGGCACACCTGTGGTTGCTTCGAATGTTTCCTCTCTCCCAGAGGTGGTTGGGGATGCTGGGCTGCTAGTAGATCCACAGGAGGTTGATGAGCTCACGGTAGCGTTGTGGCGACTGATGAGCGACGAGGAACTACGCGAGGATCTCATCGAGAAGGGACTGCGACGAGCCAGCACTTTTTCCTACGAGAAGATGGCACGTGAGACCCTGGCAGTCTATCATCGGCTTGGACGCTAGCTGAACCTCTAAACTACAGAGATGGTCATGAATACATTATCAGGTCTGCGCATCCTCTTTCTGATGCCCCAAGTCCCTTTTCCTCCGCACCAGGGGACGACCATCCGGAACTTCAATCTTCTGGCCCAACTCGCTGAACGCCACGTGATTGATCTTCTTTGCTTCGCCGGGCCTGCGGGCAAAACGGAGCAGGTTGGCCCTCTGAACCAACTATGCAACGACGTCCGTCTGGTTCCTGCACCGCAGCGATCGGTGTGGAAGCGGGTACAGTCATTGGTAGTCACTTCACTCCCCGATATGGCCCTCAGGCTAGGATCTCCGGTGTTCGAGTCCATGCTGGCAGATGTCGTGCAGAACGGGATGTATGATATTGTGCAGGTAGAAGGTATCGAGATGGGCCCCTATCTGCTCTGGCTGCGGAGATGGATTGACGCGTTGCCCCGTCCGGAGAATCGCCCGCGAATCGTCTTTGAAGACCACAATGCCGAGTATGTACTCCAGCAACGGGCATACGAGACGGATAGGCATCATGTTCGGCGCTGGGTGGGTGCTGCGTATTCATGGATACAGTGGCACAGGTTGCGTCAGTATGAAACCGCTGTGTGCCGCAGTGCCGATGCAGTTGTGGCGGTTTCGGATGCTGATGCGGCGGCGCTCGAATCCCTGGTGCCTGGACTGAGCCCGGTTGTGGTGCCCAATGGTGTGGATCTCCTGCGCTATGATCCTGCCCGTGTGGATGCGCTCCCGCTGGGCAGCAAGGTGTTGCTTTTTACCGGGAAGATGGATTTCCGCCCCAATGTGGATGGGGTGCTCTGGTTCTGCGATGAGGTGTGGCCGCAGATTCGACAGAGGATTCCGGATGCGCACTTCTTCATCGTGGGGATGGATCCCCATCCTCGGCTGGACCGTCTGCGTGGTCTGCCCGGTGTCACGCTGACTGGCTACGTGGACGATGTTCTGCCCTACTTCGCCGCTGCGGCTGTCTATGTGGTTCCTTTGCGTGTCGGAGGCGGGACGCGTCTCAAAGTGCTAGAGGCGATGGCCATGGGTTTGCCGATAGTGTCGACGAGGCTTGGCTCGGAAGGGCTTGGGCTCGAGTCTGGACAGGAGGCTATGCTGGCCGACACTCCTGCCGGCTTTGCTGCCGCTGTGGTCGAGCTGCTGCAGGAGGGTTCTGCTGGTAAGAAGTTGGGAGAGACCGCGCAACGTTTCGTGCGGCAGCGATACGATTGGGGAGCGATTGCGCCGCGCCTGGAGGATCTGTACGCCTCCTTGGTGTAGGTAGGGGCTACGCATTCCCATGGATGCCGTTGATATACTGGGGGGCTGCGGCGAGGCAGGGGATTCCGTTGGATGAAGGTCTATTGGGGAATGCGTAGCCCCTACAGATGGGATTGCAGTGTGCGGGAATGTGTTGCCCCTACGGCGCTCCTTTCTGGATGATGGGGAAGGGGATCAGGTAGCCGGGTTCGATGTGGATGTTAAGGGTACCCCTCACTCCCCCAGCCTCAACTGTGATCTCAGCGTCTCCGGACGTCGATCCGGCGGTGAGCGTCGTAGTGGCTGTGCCGTCCTGAAGTACGCTCATCAGGGGCGAAAGGTGTCCCAGGGTGGTTGTGAAGATGACGGGAGTGCCATCAGGGGCGAGCCCATATTCGGTGGTCATAGTTGCTGTGATGATAGCTTGAGCAGGCCCAACCGCCAGGATTGCATGCGATGATGCCAGAGTAATGGTCGTTCCCCGGCTGGCATTCAACACGGCCTGGTATGCGTTTATGCGTCCCCACCCCAGGTAGGGATCCTTGCCTGGGTACTCCTCAGAGTTGACGTCATCCGCCCAGCTCTCCATGATGAGCTGTACTTCCAGACTCGATAGCTCCGGTCGCAAGGCCCAGATGAGGGCTGCTACCCCCGATACGTGTGGGGTGGACATGGAGGTTCCCTGCATGAAACAGTAGTCGTCCTGGAGGCAGGTGCTGTAGATGCCCACGCCAGGAGCAGCCAGATCTACATAATCATGATACTCAGAGAAGTAGGCCCACTGGTCAATGCCGTCCGTAGCGCCAACAGCGAGAGTCTCAGTGTGGGCTGCTGGGTAGAAGGGTGGATTGATCGTGTAGTCGCAGTCTGGATCATTGAGGGCACTCGAGTCGCCGCAGTTCCCGGCGGCGGCTACGATCAAGGCCCCTTTCCCTCGGGCGTATAGGAGAGCATCGTACAGCAGGGGGCTGGGTTCGGTGCTGCCAAGGCTCAGATTGATGATCTGGGCTCCGTTGTCGGCGGCATAGATGACCCCTCTAGCGATTTCGGCGTAATCCCCGTATGTGCCGGCGAGGACGCGCACAGGCATGATCGTGCCGCTCCACGAAACACCTGCTATCCCGATGCTGTTGTCAGTCGCGGCCGCGGCGATGCCTGCGACGTGGGTACCGTGTCCGTGGGTATCCACGACGTCGTTGTTCTCGTGTGCGAAGTTCCACCCATGCACATCGTCTATCAGGCCGTTGCCGTCATCGTCAAGATCGTTGTCGGGAATCTCGTCGGGGTTGGTCCAGATGTTTGCTTGCAGATCGAGGTGTGCTATGTCTATGCCCGTGTCGACTACGGCGATGATGACGCTGCTGGCGGTAGAGGTGATGATGTCCCAGGCTTCATCCGCTCTGATGATGCGCATGTTCCATTGTAGGAGCCAGTCGGGGTCGTTGGGCTCTTCGAGTAGGTGGGCCAGGTGGTTCAGTGTGGCGTTTTGTATGGATGGGTGAGCGAGCATTTTGGTGAGGTGGTCCTTTTCTTGGCCCACGGGCACCGTCATTCGCACCCAGCCTAGTTGTGGGATGCCAGGCTCCATTGTTACATTGGTGATTTCCAGCAAGAGGCTGGTCTCTTGGAGTGAGGTGCCCGGGCTAGGCTTGATCCATATCTCGCCTGGGAGGTAGGGTGTTTGGGGTACGTTCTGGGCCTGAGCGTGGGTGGTGTCCGCGAGGATGCCTATGGAGAGGGCCAGGGCCAGGGCCAGGGTGATGATGATTAGTGGTAGGGGCGATGCATTCCCCACGCAAGCCATAAATAATAACGATCTTGGGGAACACATGAGACCCAAATCCAAAACAGGTCTACATAGGAATGCATCGCCCTTATGATGGTGATTCATGTTGATCTCGCGTGGGGTCAAGGGCGACGCATTCCTATTCTGATCTATTTTAACCTTCGGCCTCGTGTTTTCCCAACGTTCTTGGTAATTGGAGAATTGGGTGGGGAATGCGTCGCCCCTACGATGGTTCATGTTGACCTTCCTTTGCGTTGGGTCTTGCGTGGGGCCAAGGGCGACGCATTCCCATGTTGATCTACTTTAGGCTTGGGTCTCATGTGTTCCCAAGGTTCTTTGTAATTGGAGGATTGCGTGGGGAATGCGTCGCCCCTACGATGGGTTATGTTCCCTTGATGCGGGCTGGGTTTTCTTCGTCGTCGGCCCAATGGGATGGGTTGTCGCAGATGTATTGACGGATGGCGTTCAATTCTCTTTCGTTGCGAATGATGCGTTCGTAGTAGTTGCGTTGCCAGACGCGGAGGCCCGGGCTGTGCCGGACGCGATTGATGCGCCGCGTTGTCACCGATTTGAAATTGCCGATGATCGCGCCCAGGGATCCAGAAGGCGGACCGGTTGCTTGTAGGGGCGACGCATTCCCATGTTGGTCTCTCTCTGATTGAAATCCTGTGGCTGGTCCAGAGGGTCTCTTCATTGATGGATTGAGTGGGGAATGCGTCGCCCCTACAACGGGATCGGTGATAATGATGATGCCGTGTAGATGGTTAGGCATGACTACCCATTCATCTAGTTCGACGTGTAGGGTATGTCCTGGGATACGCTGCCAAAACGTTTCCACCACCCGATGCAAGATTGCATCGTCGAAGAGCAATTCTCGTCCGTGGGTTACGATGGTGACGAAATACGCCCCAGGCAGGGTGTAGTCGTATCCTTTCAGACGAATGGAACGACGGTGATGTTTGTCTGGGTCGTATCGTGTCATAACGTGTCTCCAATTGTAGGGGCGACGCATTCCCCACGTAATCTTTCAATAAAGGATAACCATCGGCCATGTGTGGACCCTCAGTAAATAAGAGACCTACATGGGAATGCGTCGCCCCTGTATTGTAGCAGAAGCACATAGGATGGTCAACGTGCAAATCCTGGCCATGGCCTGGTGTGTCCGTTTGACACCTATGGCCGGCAATGCTACCATAGCCACACTAAAAATGTGACCGATGAGGTGTTTTCTAGTGCCAAACCCTTGCGAAGCATCGCCGACGAAGGCGCGGACAACAACCATACGGGTGGTGTGCTTGCTTCTCTGCTTGGTGGTGGGAAGCATTCTCTTGTCTTGTTCGACAGTGGAGACGGAGATGCCCATGGTCTGGGTGGCTGAGGCGATTGTCTCTCCAGGCACTCCGGCCTTGGACCCAACGAACACTCCGACGATGATTCCCTCTCCGGCAGCTTCGCATACGCCTATCCCGGCAAGCAATCCCTCGCCGCCCCCAACTCCTTCGCCGACTTCTAGTCCCCTACCACCAACCATGGCTGCCACTCCTTCGCGGGTGCCGGCTACCAGCCCCCCCACGCGGATCGTGATTCCTGTCATTGAGTTGGATGCACCCATCGAGGAGGTCGGCTGGAAGATCGTGGAAACCAATGGTGAGCTACACAGCGTTTGGGATGTGGCGGACTACGCAGTGGGTTTCCACAAAAACTCAGCCTATCCCGGAAATGTGGGCAATACCGTTCTTTCCGGGCATCACAATATCCGTGGGGAAGTCTTCCGCGACTTGCATCTGGTGGAGCCCGGGGATGATCTCTATCTCTACGTAGGTATCCAGGGCTATCATTACGTCGTCCAGGCGAAGTATCGATTCCTTGAGAAGGGGGTGTCGCCGGAGGTGCAGCAGGATAACGCGCGGTGGATTCAACACACGGCGGATGAACGGGTGACTCTGGTGACTTGCTGGCCCTATTCTGGAAATAGCCACCGGATCGTCATCGTGGCGAAGCCTGGGGCGTAGGTGTAGGGGCGACGCATTCCTATGGTGTCTCTGGCTAATTGGAGGGGCACACCCGATTCATAGGTGTTCTTTGGGTGAAGATCTGATGGGGAATGCATCGCCCCTACAGATCGATGCTATGGGAATGCGTTGCCTCTACCGTGAGATTGGTATGGCGTCGCAGATCTTGCCCCAGTCTTCGATGCTCAGCGTTTGGGGCCGGAGCTTCTCGTCGAGGTTGTGGGCTCGGAGGGCGTTTGTTATCTCCTGAGCGCTCAATCCCAGCCCGGCTGAGAGGGAGTTTCGCAGTTGCTTCCTTCGTTGTGAGAACCCTGCCCGTACGACCTGAAAGAACCGTGCGGGGTTGTCACCCCAGACGGGAGGGTGATCGTATACGTCGATACGTAGGACAGCCGAGTCTACCTGGGGAGATGGATAGAACGCTCCACGAGAGACCCTCTCCACCAGGCGGGGTTGACCGTAGAATTGCACACCGACGGAAAGAAGGCTCATCTCGCCCGGAGCGGCCAGGATGCGTTCCGCTACCTCTCGCTGGACCATGATCACCAGCAACTGAGGTCTTCTGGGGGCCTCCAGGAAGTGACGGATGGCGGCGGAGGTGATGTAGTAGGGCAGATTGGCGATGACCTTGTAGGGCACTCCTGGGGGAACCAGTTCCACGAGGTCGGTACGGAGCACGTCGCCTTCCACGATTTCGATGTTGGAGAGTGGGTCGAGGGTCTCTCTCAAGATTTCGACCAGGCAGCGGTCCAACTCGATTGCCACGACGCGACCCGCCTGCTCCGCCAGTGGGCGGGTCAATATCCCAAGGCCAGGACCCACCTCAATGACATGGTCAGCGGGAGTCAAGTCTGCTGCGGCGATTACTTTGCGAGCGATGCCTTCATCGTAGAGGAAATTCTGCCCCAGGCCCTTGCTAGGTCGTAGATTGTACTTCTCCAGCAGCGCTTTGATTCTCATGGCTAGTCCTAACGCTCCACTGGCCAGTCAGGTATGATCCACTGGATCTGAGATGATGGGGGAGGAGGCCACAGCAGGTAGGCGTCCACCCAGCTATACCAGTGAACCAGGTTGTCATCGTCGTAGCAAAGATCGATGCGTCTCCACTTGATCGCCCCTCCCGTGTCTGCCGCTGTGCCGAAGCCGTAGTTGGGCACGTACATCTTGGTGCGTAGGGAGATCACTCGTGGGTCCACGGCGATTATGCCTTTAGTGGCTTGCCATCCCAGCCGGGTAATGCCATATTGGGGATGGTCGGGGGTTTTGCCACAGGTGGCGGGCGTATACGCGGTGGCATTCACGCGCAGCTTGCGCCAGTAGCTGATGGTTCCGTCGGCGGTGTTCACCTGGCGTTCGACGATCTTCGTGCCGTAGGCTATCATTCGCGTTGTTGGGTCCTGTGCTACCCAGGATTCCTCTTCTACCCGGTAGGTCTCGATTCCGTCTTCGAAATGCAAGCGGATACGGCGGCGTTCGATGCCTTCCTTGCCACTCTGTTGTACCTGCCGGAGATCTATGTCGAGGTTGGAGTCTGGGTGCCAGACTGTCTCGAACTCGATGGGCCCGTCCTCGTAGACCAGTTTCTCTGTAACGCGGACGACCCGGATGTGCATATCGGACGTGAGCCGGACCTCCTCGCCGGGAATGCAGTAATCTTTCAGTCCTAGCTCAATATTCTCCTGGCGCAGGATATCCCCAACGCTCTCTTCGCGGCTGCGCGTGGCGACGACACGGTTGTCGGCCAGAATGGTAAGGGGCTTGGAGCGGTCGATCATGACGCGCATGCCGGGCCTGATGGCGCTCATCAGACCCGGGTAGATCTGGTCGGCCTGATAGATCATGATTCCGGCGTCGAGGAGCGCCTGTCCCAGACTTGCAGCCGTGGTCAGGAGGGAATAGCGGACCGCGCCATCGTTCACTACAAGAGGCACGGCACGGCGAACCAGTAGATGCGTGGTTCGATCTATCCACTCCACCCCGAGGTTCCGCAGTCCCGGTCCTAGATCGGCAACCTGCGAGGCAGGGAGAGGGTCGCTGGCATTGTAGCGCTGGCCGTCTAGCCAGATTTCATCGTAATCCCCCAGGAGGATGCCCGCTTCCCGCAGTAGATCGACCGGCGTGTGGCTGTGCGTGTAGTGGATGTAGATCTGCCCATCAGCCTCGATGACGAAGGGGCGCGCCTTGTGAACCACGAGTGGCTCCCCGGGCAGCAGAGGTTGGTCCAATTCCGCTTCCACGAGGTCCGTCCCATTGAGGATAATCCCGGCCTCTCGCAGAACGCCGCGAGGGGTGACTTGATGAGTCCAGACTCGTTGGGTCTGGCCGTTGATCTCGATGGTGATGGGCTTCAGCGTGATGACGTGCCCCAGCCAGAGGGCGGTCAATACGACTCCCAGAGCTAGCAGAGCCAGAAATCCAGAGCCAGGGCAGAGACGAGCTACCAGTCGAGCTCCGAGGCGCAGCCAGCTAACGGGGGAAGCGGTATATTCGGTGCTTGCCCCAAGCGGGGTGGAGCTTTCCGAGTCCTCGGTTGGATTGCTGTCACCTGGGAGTATCAATTCCTGGGCTGGCATAAATCGCTCTCTAGACCTGGCCTTCTGGCAGGCACGCGCGGCCAGCGGATTCACCGGCCAGATGACCGGTGGAGAAAGCTGCCTGCAGGTTGTAACCGCCAGTATCGGCGTCAATGTCTATGATCTCCCCGCAGAAGTAGAGGCCCTTCACGATCTTGGACTCCATGGTTCTGGGGTTGATCTCATCCGTGTCCACACCGCCAGCGGTGATGATGGCCTCGCTGAGGGGCCGTGAGGCGGTAATGGTCAGGCGTAAATCCCTCAGCAGGCTGTGTAGCCTGCCGCGCTCCTGCGAGTTGATCTGATGTGCCGGCTTCCCCGAAGGGATCTTCGAGAGTCTCACGAAGAGCCATATCATCTTGGAGGGCAGCAGGCCCTTCAGGATGTTGTGGAATGCGCGCCGTCCATAATCGTTTAGATCGCGAATCAGACGCGCATCGAGCTGCTCGTCGGACAGAGCGGGCTTGAGATCGATGGAGATCTGCACCTTCCTGCCGGCGGCCAGGGCATCCACGGCTGTTTTGCTGAGCGATAGGATAATGGGTCCCGAGACTCCTAAAGAGGTGAAGAGCATCTCTCCGAATCGCTCGGCGATGATCACATCGTTGGCCAGGAGCCTCACCTTCACGTTGCGCAGGCTCAGGCCCTCGAGTTCTTGGGGATATGATTCGGCTACGACCAGGGGAACCAGGGCGGGTCGGATGGGGATGATGGTGTGCCCGACCTCGGCTGCCATCCGGTAGCCATCTCCGGCGGAGCCAGTCCGAGGGTATGAGCTACCCCCCGCAGCCAGGATCACGGCGGATGCGGGCACCTTCCGCTCCCCCGATTGGACTCCGACAGCTCGCCCACCCTCCACGATGATCGAAGTGACGGGAGCCTCCTGCCGGATGCGCACGCGGCCTTTCTTGAGGTATGCCTGCAATGCTGTCGCGATCTGGTTGGCATCATCGGAGATTGGAAAGACACGCTGGCCTCGCTCCACCTTGGTCTCGACCCCATGCTCGTTGAAGAAAGCGATGAGGTCGTAGACGAAGAAGCGGGAGAAGGCTCCGTAGAGGAATCGTCCGTTGGTGCCAAAGTGGGTGATGAAGCTCTCCATCTCGACGTCGTTGGTGAGGTTGCAGCGTCCCTTGCCGGTCATGCGAAGCTTGTTTCCCAGGCGCGTCGTCTTCTCCAGCAGAAGCACCGAAGTGCCACACTCGGCTGCCCGGCCTGCGGCTATCATGCCCGAAGCCCCTCCCCCTACAACGATGATGTCTTGTGTCAATCTTCCTCCAATTGCGTGCTTGCGCCCTGATTGAGAGAGGGGCGGCTAGCCACGCCGCCCCCTCTAGTTCGACAGAATGGCCGTGCACCCCCTGTCGTGATAGCCCTCCCGGCTTACCAGGGACAGCCAGCTCCAACCGGGCTGCCCTGCGGCACCCGGAGGGAACTGCTTACCGCTGCTTCCTTCCGGATCTGACGGGGTTCACAGGTCTCCGCCGCGCAGGACCCGATCTTCGACGCTACTTATCCCTGGCAGTCCCAGGTGGAGCTATTCCTCGAGGGGGCATTCAGCCCCGCTGTAGCGGATTGCGGGTACAGGGCACCGCTAGCTCCCCACCTAGCACGGCCAAGGGTATCTTACTTGAGGGGGGCGGTTTTGTCAACAAGGGAGCTATTAGCTTTCAGCAGTGTTAAGTCCCAATAAGTCGTACCCCTAAAGTCCCATAAAGTCGTATCACCCCTCGACTTGACCTGAATAGGGTTGTTGAGCCATTCTTACTCCG
>JAKLPW010000194.1 GCA_022013675.1 Anaerolineae bacterium
GTGCGAAAGACCACAGGGGAGGGAGTCAGCCTCCCCCCCGTTCTTCTACGGGGGGGATTGAGGGGGGGGCGACTTATGGGCAAAATCAAGGAGTTGAAAGGAGCAGCATGAGACCGCTACAGGACAGAATAGCCATCGTCACCGGCGGCGCGCGGGGGCTCGGTGAGGCCATCTGTCAGCGCTTAGCCCGCGAAGGGGCGCACATGGTCGTCGCCGATCTGAACCTGGAAGGCGCTGAACGCGTTGCCGATGACATCATGGCGCAGACCGATCGTCGCGCTATCTCCGTCGAGGTGGACGTGACCGATGAGGTACAGGTGGTAGCAATGGTGGATCGTGCCGTTCAGGAGTTTGGACGTCTGGATATCCTGGTTTCTAACGCGGGCATCCTCATCGCCGGACCTCTGGACGAGTTTCCGACTGAGAAGTGGCGAGCGGTGATAGAGGTCAATCTGATCGGCTACTTCCTGTGCGCCAAACACGTCGCCCGGGTGATGAAGGCCCAACGCAGCGGCGTCATCATCCAGATCAATTCTAAGTCGGGTAAGAAGGGAAGCTACAAGAACTCGGCTTACGCTGCCAGTAAGTTTGGCGGGATCGGTTTGACACAGAGCCTCGCCCTGGAGCTGGCCGATTTCGGCGTGCGTGTCAATTCCATTTGCCCGGGTAATTTGCTCGATTCGCCGCTGTGGGTCGACTCACTCTACGGGCAATATGCTGAGAAGTGGGGCATCACCGAGGAGCAGGTGCGGCAGAGGTACATTGACCAGGTACCAATGAAGCGTGGTTGCACCTACGACGATGTAGCCAACCTGGTCGTATTCTTGGCTTCTGACCAGGCGAGTTACATGACTGGCCAGGCTCTCAATGTGACGGGTGGACAGGAGATGAGGTGAAGGTGCAGGGGGGGGCCATGACGACCAACGCCAGGTTTCTAGCATTTGACCTGGGCGCAGAGAGTGGACGGGCCGTGGTGGGCCACTTTGAGGGCGAGCGTTTGCGCCTGGAGGAAGTGCATCGCTTCTCCAGCGGACCGGTGCGAGTGTTGGATAGTTTGCATTGGGACGTCCTGGGTATCTGGAGCGAGATCAAGCACGGTTTGAAGCTGGCTGCCAAGGCCTGTGGTGAGCCTGGTCGAACCAGCCATTGCGATAATCTGGCTGGCATTGGCCTGGATACGTGGGGTGTAGACTTTGGACTGCTGGCCGCCGACGACACATTGCTGGGAAGTCCGTATCACTACCGGGATAGTCGCACCGACGGCATGATGGAGGAGGCTTTTCGCCTCGTCTCCCGCGCTGAGATCTTCGAGCGGACTGGCATCCAGTTCATGCAACTGAACAGTCTGTACCAGTTGCTGGCCATGGCGCGAGCGAAATCCCCGGCGTTAGCGGCTGCCAGAGCCTTTTTGAACATGCCGGACCTGTTCAACTTCTGGCTTACCGGCCGCAAAGCCAACGAATTCACCATTGCCACTACGAGCCAGTGTTATGACCCCCGTGCCGGCGACTGGGCTCGGGACATGCTGGATAGGCTGGGCATCCCATCCCACATCTTTGGAGAGATCGTCCCACCAGGGACAGTGCTGGGGATGCTACGGCCTTCGGTGTGCGAGGAGACCGGATGCAAACCGATGCTAGTCATCGCTCCGGCCACTCACGACACGGGCTCCGCCGTAGCTGCCGTGCCTGTGACCGACGAGGACTACATCTATCTCAGCTCTGGCACGTGGTCGTTGATGGGCGTGGAGGTGAACGAGCCGGTCATCACCCATCAGAGCCTGGCCTACGACTTTACCAACGAAGGTGGGGTGAACGACACTTTCCGTTTGCTGAAGAACATCATGGGGCTGTGGCTGGTACAGGAGTGCCGCCGCCAGTGGGCCCGCGCCGGCGAGGACTACTCCTACGACGACCTGACCCGTATGGCCGCCGAGGCTCCTGCCTTTGGCAGTCTCGTTGCCCCGGGTGACGCTCGTTTTCTGTCGCCAGGCGACATGCCAGCCCGGATCCAGACCTTTTGCCACGAGACCGGCCAGGCTGTGTCGGAGACGAAGGGACAGATCGTGCGCTGCGTCCTGGAGAGCCTGGCATTGGAATACTGCTGGGTGGCGGAGAGGCTGGATGAATTGGTGGGACGACGGCTGCCGACGGTGCACATCATCGGTGGCGGCTCCCGAAACCGGTTGTTGAACCAATTCACCGCCGACGCCACGGGCCGGACCGTCGTCGCCGGGCCGGTGGAAGCAACGGCCATCGGCAACGTGCTGGTGCAGGCACTCGCCTCGGGGCATCTCTCATCGCTGGCCGAGGGCCGCGCGGTCGTCCGCCGTTCCTTCGAGGTGGAGACCTTTGGGCCGAAGGACAAGGCAGCTTGGGATGAGGCTTACAGACGGTATCTGGAGATAAAACAGAGGTGAGGGGCGAGCAGGTGGGAGAGAGGCGAACACACGGGTTCGCCCCTACGCCCGCCAGGGCACGGCCAGGGTTTGCCTTTTTGTCTCGATTCCGGTAAAATCGCATCAAGATCCTATTCGAAGACAGAAGTGCATCTTATTACTCGAAGGAGAACCGGGATGACTGATATCGAGAGAGCGGGGGCTTTCTATCTGGGCAAGGAGTACGACCTGGAATCCAGCCAGGTACTGGACAAGCCGGTGATGTACGACGCGCGCGATCTGACCACCCACGCTGTTTGCCTGGGGATGACCGGCAGCGGGAAGACCGGCCTCTGCATTGATCTCCTGGAGGAGGCTACGCTGGACGGGGTGCCCTCCATCATTATCGATCCCAAAGGCGATGTCACTAATCTGCTACTGACCTTCCCCGACCTCCTGCCTGAGGACTTCGAGCCCTGGATCAACGCCGACGATGCCCGCCGCAAGGGGATGTCGGTTTCGGAATACGCTGCCAAGACTGCCCAGACCTGGGCCGACGGTCTGGCCCAGTGGGAGCAGGGGCCAGAGCGCATACAGCGCTTGCGAGACTCCGCTGAGTTCCTGATCTACACCCCGGGCAGCGAGACCGGCA
>JAKLPW010000195.1 GCA_022013675.1 Anaerolineae bacterium
GTGCTTTGTCCTCAACATCCCTTGGGTTATGATGACAGCCAAGCGCTGATCGCGTTCGACTATCAGACACCGAACAATAGCCTACCTATCCTGTGGTCAAGTGCGAAGAGCTGGATTCCCATATTCGCGCGTAAAGCCTAGGTGGGTATGTGGATTCCAGCCGGGCGGTGGTCCGGCAACCACTTGGGCCGCCAAGCCCTCTGCCCCGCGCTGTCGATCTCACTGCTTCCCTGTCCCTGCAGGCAGACACTCGGCCAGCGCAATACCGTGGGTATCGAATTCCATCCAAGGAGCATGTTCTTGGAGCTGTTCCTTGACCGCGTGGTGTGCGCTGAGGGCAGAGGTAGGCCCGTGGCGAGATGGTCTGCAGGACGGCCAAGCGGTACATGCCAACGCACCTGCGCGAAAGTGCATGGCCACGAGTGGAGGGTCCTACCCCGCCCGGTCCCAGGGTCACAGATTCCAGGGATTAGCGGCGAGGACGCTGCCCCCATAGTCCAGCATGCACAAGACCGGCGACGGGGTGTCGCCCAGCAGTGACTCCAGGGCTCGGACGTTGTCTTCTGCCTGCGTGAGATTGTCCTCGCACGCCAGAAGCCCCATCAACCCGTCCAAAGCCTTGACCGGATCCGTCACCAACTCCACGACCGTCCAGGTACCGGCCGGCGAGTACAGCGCATCGATGACGCCGGTCTGATGTTTGTGGTCCGTGGTGATGCTCCCCCGCAGGCTGTCAAGTCCGGGTTCGTCGTCTACGGCCAGCCAGAGAAAGGGCATGCAGCGGATGTGTTGGCTGACCGCACACTCGAGCGGGTATTCGGCCTGTCGCACCCCTTCCGACGGGGATGACCCGCGCCCCCAATGTCTGGACACGGGCTCAGGCCAGCCGTCCTTGGCAATCAGGGCTGTACCCACATGTCTCCGAAACACTGAGCTGCGCTGATTGCCGCCTCCCGGACGAGAACCACCTACGGTGCCGCGGTGCTGCCGAAGGCGGTGCCACAGGGTGGTGGTGCTTCCGCCTCTTAGTGCATGTGTTCCCACTCGGACCACACGAAGGCCGCTGCCCGAGGTGGTGCGCTCCTCTCCCGGTTCGAAGAAGAAGTAGACACCTCGTTGGGGCCAAAGCATGCCCCCGTGCGAATCGCCTAAGGTTCGCTTTCCGCCCAGGCCAGCCTCAAGCCGATCAAGAAGCTCGTAGAAGCGCTGGATGTAACGCAGGCGCACCTCGAACAGTGACTCACGCATCGATTCGCTCCAGTTGCTGTTTGAGCCACCGCTTCGGCTCGGCCCCCTCCCTAATCCTCCCCCATTCGGAACCTTACTCACTCTTCAATCTCTTCCCGTGCTGCCCCCAACAATCTCTCGAACTGCTCTAACACCCCTGCCGCGCGAGCACGTCGGCGGACCAGGTCGAGATCCAGCTCCCCCCACAGTATCACCAGGACCCCTTGTGCATCCAGCAGGTGCTTGTCCGATCCCGTCTCCCGGTGGGCCACCAGCTTGGCGACGATGATATCCTCCGGCGAGATGAACATCCCTGAATGTCCCACCTCGTCGTACACCAGGCGCTGGCGTCGCCCAAACGCTGCTCTGGTGAACGGGTCACGGGGCAGTGGCACCAGATCTACCTTTGCCCCCGTCTTCGGCTGTATGACGTTGAAGGGATATCGCCTCTGCAGGGAATCGCGTACGCCGTCTTCGCTCACGTAGTAGTCCGGAATGGGAAACGCGTCCACGAAGGGCTTCATGTGGCGAAGCTTCATATCGACCACGATGTCTACGTCGATGGTCAACCTGGGCTGGCCGTAGAAAGTGGCCGCGAAGCCGCCTACTACCATGTATGCGATGTCCAGCCGTTCCAGCACCGCTATCATGTAGGTGAAGAAAGCCTTCAGTTCGTAATCCCTTACTTGCTCCATTGCCTTCACCTGCCCAGCTTCTGATCCCCCTGCATCCGCCGCGTGACGCGCCAGGCCAGTTCCTCCGGCGAAAGATCGGGATGTCGTTGCTTCTCGGTCGTCCGGACAGCATCCAGGGCGAACTGATAGGCCTGGAAGACCAACTCCAGGCGCTGTGCTGGGTTCATTGTCCGCCAGACGGCCACCTGGCGCGGATCGAGCCTGCCCAGCCGGTGGCGCATTGGTACGACTGCGTCCTCCGAGACAGCTTCTGTCTTCTGTCGTGTGGATTCCGTGTCAGTCATTCATCGTCCTCTATCGCCACGTCTCCTCTTGGAGGATGCTCCTCGTGGAGGATGCTCCTCGTGGAGGATGGAGGAAGTATATCACAGGTCAGATCAATATGCAACGAATGGAGGGGCGGAGGTGCATGCAAAGGTTGTCAGGGCCAGGGATTGAAATCCACTCTGAACCTGAGTCTAAAGCGTACCCACAGTAAGGGAGCCGCGCATTATGCGAGTTCCCTCTCCTGTGGCCGTTTTCACGGGGGAGGGTTTACGTGAATCATGCATCGCCGCTGTTAGCCTGTGAAGAAGCAACTAGCTCTGCTGAGGCGTTTCTTGCCAAGAGTTATACTTCATGTTATAATACTTACCCAAGAGGTAAGGATGTATACACGAAATATAAAATCGGCCAACGGACTTGGAAAGAAGGCATCCGGCCTACTAACTACCCTCGCTGGAGAGGGTAAGACCATCTTCACTACCCAGGAAGCTCACGATATCCTGGCCGGCTCCATCTCCGCCACCTACAAGATGCTCCATGACTTGCGGCAGGGAAACTGGCTCCTTTCGTTGGGGAAGGGCCGCTATCTGATCATTCCCCTGGAAGCCGGTCCAGAACGTCAATACACTACCCACGGATTTCTGATCGCTCACCACCTTGCTCCCGACGGATACATCGCCTACTGGACCGCCCTTCACCACCATGGGCTTACGGAGCAGATTCCCCGCCCTGTCTGGGTTGCCACGACTCGCCGCCGGAAGGAGGTGA